>JAHZJY010000250.1 GCA_022600695.1 Actinomycetes bacterium
ACTCGACGAGCGGCTCAACGACATCCCCGAGCGGGGCCCGCGCCGGATCTCGGCGCCGGATTCGCCGACCACGGTCTTGGTGATCCCGACCGATGAGGAGTTGGCGATAGCCCGCGCTTGTATGACGGTGCGGACCGGCTAACTTCGAGCCCGTGCCGCTAGCTTCGGGTGCGCTGGACCGTAGACGCCGCAGAGCGTTGGCACTGTCGGCCCGATCACCGCAGGCCTGGCGAAGCCGTTGTTCGCTCCAGCGTTATCGGAGCGCACCACCAGGAACGATCCGGCACCGGGAACGGCGCGGGTTCGCGACCGGAAACCTGACACCGCAAAGCCGACATCGGCAACGATGAGATGTCGACCAGCCTTGATGAGAACCGTTTTCAATAAGATACGCTCTAGTCGTGTACGAGCTCCTCGGACTGAAGTTGCTTGCGGTCGTCTTGATCTTCGGGGCAGGCCTGCTCGGGGGGCTGATCCCCTGGCGCGTGGCCCGCACTCCGAGAAGCGATGTCTACCTAGGTTGGGGCAACGCGTTCTCCGGGGGAGTGCTCCTTGCCGCTGGGCTCATCCACCTGTTGGGCGACGCCGTAGACGGATTCGCAGACTTGTGGCCCACGGTCGACTACCCATGGGCTTTCACGACCGCCGCCGTTGCCTTCCTCATCATCTTGGGTATCGAGCGGGTGGTGCCGAGCGTGTCTCGGGTTCCCGCAGGCTCAGCGGCATTGGGTAGTGATCCGGAGTCGGACTCGATCGTTCAGGCGGCTCAGGAAACCAAACGGTATCCGTACTTGCTCCTCGTGACCCTGTCAATTCATTCCATCATCGCTGGCATGGCGTTAGGTGCTCAGTCGACCTTTGCGGGCCTCCTGGTGATACTCATGGCAGTCGCAGCCCACAAGTCCGCGGCCGGGTTCGCGCTAGGCGTAAGTTTGCATCGCGTCGGCACCGACCCCTCCCGCGCGCGGGCCATCGTTGCTGGATTCTCCCTCATGACTCCACTGGGCATCGTGCTCGGAACCGGCATTTCGGCGCTGCTGGATTCCACCGGTGAGCAAATGTTCGAAGCACTCTTCGATGCGATCGCCGCCGGAACCTTCCTCTACATCGCCAGCATGGACATCATTCGGGAAGAGTTCATTCCTGCCCGAGATGACAGGCGCATCAGGTGGGTGTGGGCCGCCGCCGGTCTCACGCTCATGGCCGTCGTCGCCGTCTGGGTGTGAGGGTCGGGTCAACACATCTCGCACGTCCGTTCGCTGTGGCAGTTTTCGATCACTGATAGGCGAGTAGCGGGTTCGTGGTCAACAGGGCGCGTCAGCTCGTCGCCGATGGTCCTACAAACTTTCCGGCTGAAATGTCCCAGAGGAACTGAAATGTCCTAGAGAAAACAGCGGGCCTCTTTCGACGGACAGTTGCCCCCGGGGAGATGCTCGCCGAAAAGCCCTGGCCGCCCAGACTCGGTGGCGCCGCGTTACCTGACCGCTGTCAACCGGGCGCACAGGCACTCTCGTGCTCGCGGACCCCAGTCGCGCCCATTGCCTGCGGTCCGCCCCAAGACACGCTCGTTCAGCGGGTGCCACCACTGCGGGTGACTGTCGTAGTGATTCCGCCGATCCGTCCACCTGGGCGGGTCTAGGGTGAAGTCGCCGACCGCGGGCCGGCCAACGTCAACGACGACGTCCCGAGGAGTCAGATGCTGTCCCCAGAGTCAACGGCAACCGTCAAGGCCACCGCGGGTGTGGTCGCCGAGCATGCCGTCGAGATCACCGAGCGCTTCTACCCGCACATGTTCGCCGCGCACCCGGAGTTGCTGCGGGTGTTCAACAAGGCCAACCAGGCGATCGGTGAACAGCCGCGTGCGCTGGCCGCGAGCGTCGTCGCGTACGCCGTGCACCTGATCGACCCGGACGCGCCCGACTTCGGTCCGGTGATGCGAAGGATCGCGAACAAACACGTGTCGTTGGGGATCAAGTCCTACGAGTATCCGATCGTCGGGCATCACCTCATGTGGGCGATCGGTGACGTGCTGGGCGACGCGGTGACTCCTGAGATCGCCGCCGCCTGGGACGAGGTCTACTGGTTGTTCGCCTGCCAGCTCGTCGCTGAGGAAGCCGGTCTCTACGCCCTCGGGGGCACCGACCCGGAACACCCGTGGCGCGAGTATCGGGTCGTGGAACGGATCGACGAGGGCCCGGAGATCTTCTCGCTCATCCTCGCCCCGGTCGATGGGGAGATCCCTGAGCACCAGACCGGTCAGTACATTGCGATCGCCGTCGACCTGCCCGGTGGCGAGCGGCAGATCCGGCAGTACACCATCTCCTCGGGCCCGCGCGGCGATTCCGTGCGAGTGACCGTCAAGCGTGCCCGCGGCACGGCTGGCAATCCGGATGGCCAGGTCTCGAACTGGTTGGGCGACAACGCGAAACCCGGAACGACGCTGGAGGTCTCGCAGCCCTGCGGTGACCTGGTGCTCGAGGATTCCGACGGTCCGCTGGTGCTCGTCTCGGCGGGTATCGGGATCACCCCGATCGCGGCCGTGGTCGAGGATCTGTCCCGCCGGCAACCCGACCGGCAGGTCCGGATCTTCCACGCCGACATCTCGCACACCAGCCACGCCCTCTATGACCACCTGCGTCGCCAGGTGCTGTCCATGGGCGATGCGAAGGCGCAGAACTGGTACGAGGAGGATGCCGAGTCCGCGCCCACTCTGTATCCGGCACTGCCGGGATTCATGGACCTCTCGGATGTCGAGATTCCCTCTGATGCAACGGTCTTCATGTGCGGTCCGCTGCCGTTCATGCGGGCGATCCGCCGGACACTGCTGGACAAGGGCATCCGCGCCGAGCGGATTCACTACGAGGTCTTCGGCCCCGACCTGTGGGCGCAGAACCCCGACAGCGAGGAGAGTATCGCCTAGCCGACATCGCTGCCTGGGTCAGAGCGTCGTCGTCGGGCGGACTTCGTTGGCCAGGTCGACGAGAGCGTAACGATGGGCCTGGCTGGTGGCCACCCTGGCCAGGCTGCGTAGCGAGGCTTCCACCCCCAGGCGCAGGCCGCGGTCGGTGAACGGGAAACCCAGAATCGGTTCGGGGCTGGCCTGGTTTGCGGTCATCCAGTCCATCGCCGTGCCGAGTACCAGTGCGCGGATCTGTAACACCCGCTGTTCGGTGCTGGGCAGTGCCTCCACCCGCCGGGCGGCCTCCCGGATCTGATTCTCGGTGAGCTCATGCGCCGAGCGTCCGGACAACAATGTCACCGCGCTGGTCAGCCGCGCGGTTGTGAAATACCGGGAGCCCACCGGTACCTGGTCAAGAGTGGTGACCGCGCCCTGGCGATCGCCCTCCGCCGACTGCGCGCGGGCCAGCCCGAAACTGGAGGAGATGATGTTGTTATCGGTATGCCAGACCGTCTCGTAGAACGATCGCTCCACGGAGGTGCCGGCCAACTCCGCTGTCGCGGCCAGGGCTAGTTTCGGGGCCAGCTCCCCCGGGAAGGTATCCAGCACTTCGGTAAAATGTTTTGTTGCCGAATGGAAGTCACTGGTCAGTAACTCCGATACCGCTTTGAACCAGATCAGTCGCCAGCGCCACCCGACCCGCTCGGCCAGCGCCTCGAGCTTACGATTGGCCTTCGCGACGTCACCGAGATCCAGCAGTGCCCGGACTTCCATCAGCGGCAATTCCACCGAGTCGGACAGGTCCACGCCGTCGGAGTCCAAGCTGTCGTGCCGGGCCGCCCGCAGTGAGTCCAGGGTCTGCACCGGCTGCGAGAGTACGGTCGCCGACAGCACGGTAGCCGCGATATCGGTGGTGTCGACCAGTGGGACCGGCAGTGCGGTCACGATCTCCGGTGCGGTCAGCCGCTCCGCGTGCATCAGGCCGTCGAGGTAAACGTCAGTGTGAGCCACCAGCAGTTCGACCCCGAACGCGGAGCGCGTGCGGGTGAACACATTGGACAGACCGGGCCGCGATACGCCGGTGTCGGCTGCCACCACTTCGCGCAGCACGCCCAAGAGTTGTGCGGACATCTGCTCCGCGCTGACGAAACGCCGCCGGGGGTCCGGATCGATGGCCCGGCGCAGCAACCTGCCGAAGGAGTCGTATTTCGCCAGCACCGGATCGTCCTCCGGTAGGCCGTCGACGTAACGACCGTTGCGGGTTCGCAGATTCAGCGTCAGCGCAGCCAGGGTGCGCCCTACCGTGTACATGTCGGTGGCCACGGTGGGACCGGTGCGGACGATTTCGGGCGCCTGGTAACCCGGTGTGCCGTAGAGGTACCCGAACGATTTGATCCGCGATACCGCGCCGAGGTCGATCAGCTTGAGCTGCTCCTCGGTCACCATGATGTTCTCTGGCTTCAGGTCGTTGTAGCACAGCCCGATCGAGTGCAGGTATGCCAGCGCGGGCAGGATTTCCAGCATGTAGGCGATCGCCTCGGAAACCGGAAGTTTTTGACCACGAGGCGGTTTGAGCGATTTCCCGCCGACGTATTCCATCACGATATAGCCGACCGGCTCCCCGCGTGCGTCGGGGTGCTCGACGAAGTTGAAGATCTTCACGATAGACGGATGGGCCACCTCGGCGAGGAACTTCCGTTCGGCCATCGCGGTCGCCTGAGCCTCGGCATCTCCCGCGTTCACCAGGCCCTTGAGGACGACGGGGCGCCCGTTGACGTTGTGATCGACGGCCAGGTAAACCCAGCCCAGTCCGCCGTGGGCCACGCAGCCCTTGATCTCATACTGGTGGGCGACCGTATCGCCCGGCTTCAGCTGGGGAAGAAAGGAAAACGGGCTGCCGCACTCGGGGCAGACCCCTTCTGACTCACCCAGCCGCTCGTCGGTCGAGCGCCCGACCGGACGACCACAGTTCCAGCAGTACCGTTTCGATTCCATCACGACGGCGTCGACCATCAACGCAGCCAGCGGATCGATCTCGGGAACTCGGGGGATCTCCACCAGGCCACCGCCGAGCCGACGGGTCATCGCGACCGTTCGGCCCACGGTCGCCGACCGGTCCTCAACTTCGACCGGCTGGCTGATCACCGAGTCCGGCTCATCATCGTCGAAGTTCGGCCGGAACACCGCCTGGGTGGACATCGGCCGGGCGGTTGAGACCGAGTCAATGCCGGATTCCGCCAGTTCGGCCAGGCTGGCGGGCTGGGTGCCGACATCAGGTTCGGACGGTTCTGTGGTGCTCATCAGTCGGAATACCTCGGAACCGGAGGCGCCGGCGCCGGGCCGAGCACCGTTAACCATCGGCGATACAAGGTGTACCAGGTGCCGTCGGTGCGGATTCGCTCGAGGGTTCCGTTGACGAACCTGACGAGGTCGGTGTTGGTGAGGTTGATACCGATGCCGTACGGCTCCTCGCCCATGCTGGGACCGACGATCCGCAGAAACGGATCCTGGGCCACCAGCCCGGCGAGGATGGCGTCATCGGTGCTGACCGCGTCCACCTCACGTTGTTGTAACGCCACCAGACAATCGGCCCAGGTGACCACGGTCACGATTGTCGGTTGCGGCTCGATCCGCTGGACGCGGTCCAATGAGGTGGTGCCGCGTGCCACGCACACCCGCTTGCCGGACAGGTCCGACGGTTGCGATATATCCGACTGCCGCGGCGCCAGAATCCTTTGGAAGGCAGTGAAATACACCGTTGAGAAGTTGATCAGCTCGCGGCGCTGGCAGGTGATGGTCATTGTCTTGACGACGACGTCGACGGTGTTGTTCTGCAGCGCCTTGATGCGATCGTCCGAGGACAGGATGCGGTACTCCACCGCCGACGGGGTGCCGAAAATGTCTCGTGCGACCTCCCCCGCGATATCGACGTCGAACCCGGTGATCACACCGGTGATCGGATCGCGGAAGGAGAACAGGTTGCTTCCGATGTCGAGGCCGACGATGAGCCGTCCCCGTTTCCGGATTTTCTCCACTGCCGCGTCGGCCTCGGCCTTGGTGGGAAAGGGGCGCAGGCTCGCGGTGCGGTCGCAGGTGTCCCGATTCTTGTCCAGCGGTGGCGGCTTCTCGGGTGGCAGTTCCACCATCCCCGCCGGGGTCGGCGGCGCCAGCATGGGAGCCGGGGGAGTTTCCACGTCCGCCGGTTGTCCGCAGGCACCGACGGTTGCCGCCACCAGCGCCGCAACCAGGGCCCGTCGACAGGCGCTCATGAGCGTCTGTTGGTTCATCACCGGTACTCGCTCATTCTGGGCCAGATTCCCAGCGCCACCGCCAGTGCCGCCCCCACCGACAGCATCGCCCCGCCCACGGTCGTCCCGGAAAGCACCCGCCGTGCCGACAGGATGTCCTGACGAAGTTGTTTACGGCTCTCCAGGATGCCCTGATTCAGCGCATCGTTGAGCTTGTCGAAGGCGGGGGTGGAGTCGTCCTCGCCGGACCCCAGGGCCACCTGGGTGGCGGCCTGGTAGTTGCCCACCGTGATGTAGGCGTTGATCCGCTGGTCGGCCAACCGCCATTTCTCCAGCAGCTGATCCGCCTGGGCCAGTCCACTCTTGTCCACCGAGTCCTCCCGGGCCAGGTACTCGCCTAGTTGCTGGCGCATGGTGTCGACACGCTGATAGTACGAGCGCTTGCGGACGTCCTCGTCGCCGCGGCGGATCAGCGACAGTGTCTCGTCGGCGCGGGCCTGCTGCGCGGTGATCGCGAGGTTTGTCACCAGACGCAGCGAATCGGCCGCGGTGTTCTTGGCGGTACGACTGCCGGCGGTGGAGACGACCAGTGCGCTGCCGACCCAGACGATCATGACGGCGATCGCCAGCCCTCCGGCGACGAGACCGATATTCACCCGCCGCCTGGTCCGTCGGGCCAGCCAGCGGTGGGCGAACACCCCGAAACCGAGCGTGGCGGCGACCACGATGATGACCGGGGCCGGGATCTCGGCCGACGCGGTCGTCTCGGCATCGACCCGGGCGGATGTCGTCTCGTACAGGCGCTGCGCGTCCGGCAGGATCTTGTCCTGCATCAGCGCCGACGCCTCCGACAGATAGGACGAGCCGACCGGGTTGCCGACCCGATTGTTCGTCCGGGC
>JAHZJY010000251.1 GCA_022600695.1 Actinomycetes bacterium
ATCCACTACACCAGCTTCGGGAAGCCGACCGAGGAAGAGCTTGCGCACCACTTCCTGTGGCGGATCAACAAGGCACTGCCCGCGGCCGGGCAGATCGGGGTGTTCGACCGCTCCCACTACGAGGATGTGCTGGTGGTCCGGGTACACGGGCTGGTACCCCCCGGCGAACTGGAGCGCCGCTACGGCGAGATCAACACCTTCGAGTCCGAACTCGTCGAGTCCGGGGTGACGGTGGTGAAGGTCGCGTTGTTCGTCTCACTCGAAGAGCAGAAAAAGCGTCTCGCCGAACGGCTGGACCGGCCGGACAAGTTCTGGAAATACAACCCCGGCGACCTTGCGGAACGCAAACTCTGGCCGGCCTATCAGGAGGCCTATCAGGTGGCCCTCGATCGGACCTCCACCGATACCGCACCGTGGTACGTGGTGCCGTGCAACAAGAAGTGGTACAGCCGCCTGGCGGTCACCGAACTGCTCATCGAGGCGCTCAAGGGCATGGACCTGTCGTGGCCGCCGGCTGATTTCGACGTCGAGGCCGAGAAGCGGAAACTTGCCGGGGCGTGATCCGGCTTTCGGCGCGGCTCAGTCCTTGACCAGGGTGAACTGGCCGATATTGGTGATACCCCGGCGGAAGAAGTCGGCGCAGCCGGTCAGATACTTCATGTATCGGTCGTAGATCTCCTCGGAGGTGATCGCGACCGCCTCATCGTGGTTGGCGGCCAGATTCTCCGCCCACATATCGAGGGTTCGCGCATAGTGCGGCTGCAGCAGATGGATGCGTTCCAGGGTGAAACCCGCACCGTCGGCGAGCTCCTCGATATCCTCCACCGCCGGCAGCTGGCCGCCGGGGAAGATCTCGGTGCCGATGAACCTCATGAACTTGAGGTCGCTGATGGTCAGCTTGACACCGTTCTCGCGGAAGAACTTCTGGGTGTGCGCCAGGATGGTGTGCAGCAACATCCGGCCGTCGCCGGGCAGAATCTGGTACGCCCGCTCGAAGAACAGTGGGTAGCGTTCGGCCTTGAACGCCTCGAACGCGCCGATGCTGACGATCCGGTCGACGGGCTGATCGAACTCCTCCCACCCCTGCAGTCGCACCTCCATCGAGCGGTCGGTGTCCAGTTTGGCCAGCCGTGCGCGGGCGAACTCGGACTGCTCCTTGCTCAGCGTGATGCCGATGACGTTGACGTCATAGCGACGCACGGCGACTTCCATCGCCCCGCCCCAGCCGCAGCCCACATCGAGCAGGGTCATACCCGGCTCGAGGTTGAGCTTGCCCAGGGCGAGATCGAACTTCGCCATCTGCGACTCGTCGAGCGTCATATCGTCGCGCTCGTAGTAACCGCAGGTGTAGCCCATGGTCGGGCCCAGGAACAGGGCGAAGAAATCGTTGGAGATGTCGTAGATGGACTGTGACTCCTCGTAATAGGGAGTCAAGTCGGTATCGAGGTTGGACATCTGCAGTTACCCTTCAGTATCTCTCCCCGGCCCGGGCGGCACGCTACCCCAAAAATTTGGGTGTCCTACGGTTGGGTTACCCGCCCCGGGCCCGAAGGTCTACTCGCGTCAGACTAGCCAATGGCGACGACGATTGCACACACCCGGCGGTCAGTACGGGTAGAAACCCTGACCGGATTTCTTGCCCAGGTGCCCGGCCTCGACCATCCGCAGCAGCAGCGGCGGCGGACCGTAGTGCGGTTCCTTGAATTCCTCGAACATCTTGTCGGCAATCAGTTTCAGGGTGTCCAAGCCGATCAGATCGGACAGCCGCAGCGGGCCCATCGGATGGGACAGACCGGCCACGACCGCCTTATCCACATCCGCGACCGTTGCCAGCCCGGACTCCACCATCCGGATCGCCGAGAGCAGATAGGGCACCAGCAGTGCGTTGACCACGAAACCGGAGCGATCCGAGCAGCGGACCACCTGTTTGCCGAGCACCGCCCCGGCGAACTCCTCGGTCCGGGCCGCCGCCTCCTCGGTGGTCGCCAGCGTGGTGACCAACTCGACCAGCGGCAGCACCGGAACCGGGTTGAAGAAGTGCAGGCCGAGAACCCGGCCCGGATTGCGGGTGGCCGCGCCGAGCTTCATCACCGGGATGCTCGAGGTGTTCGAGGCCAGCACCGCGTCAGGGTCGGTGATGATCTCGTCGAGCTGCCGAAAGATTCCGGCCTTGATCGCCTCATCCTCGATGACCGCCTCGATGACCAGTTGACGGTCGGCCAGGTCGGACATCGCGGTGGTGAAGGTCAGGTTGGCGACGGCAGCGTCGCGCTCACGATCGGTGATCTTTCCCGAGCTGACACCGCGTTCCAGCGACTTCACGATGCGGGCGCGGCCCGCGGTGACCAACGCGTCGGTGGTCTCGAAGACCGTGACCGCGACGCCGGCCCGCGCGCACACCTCGGCGATGCCTGCACCCATCTGGCCGGCGCCGATGACGCCGACCCGGGTGATCGAATCCGAACTCACGATATGCCCTTCCCGAAACTGGTTGCGCTGCGCGAGCAGACACAAACTCGCACCACAGCGGTGCGAAAAGTGCGAGTTTACGTCTGCTCGGCGGGTATTGGAGGCGGCTGTCAGATCAGTGGAATTGTCCCTCTTCGGTCGAGCCGGCCAACGCGGTGGTCGACGAGTTCGGGTCCACCGTGGTGGCGATCCGATCGAAGTAGCCGGCGCCGACCTCACGCTGGTGCTTGGTCGCGGTGTAGCCGCGCTCCTCGGCGGCGAACTCGCGTTCCTGCAGCTCGACGTACGCCGACATCTGGTTGCGGGCGTAGCCGTAAGCCAGGTCGAACATCGAGTAGTTCAGCGCGTGGAAACCGGCCAGCGTGATGAACTGGAACTTGAATCCCATGGCACCGAGCTCCTTTTGGAACTTGGCGATGGTGGCGTCGTCGAGGTGGGCCTTCCAGTTGAATGACGGCGAGCAGTTGTAGGCCAGCATCTGGTCGGGGAATTCGGACTTGACGCCCTCGGCGAACTTGGCCGCGAGCTCCAGATCCGGCGTGCCGGTCTCCATCCAGATCAGGTCGGAGTACGGGGCGTACGCCTTGGCTCGGGCGATGCAGGGCTCGAGGCCGTTGGAAATCCGGTAGAAGCCCTCAGCGGTGCGGTCTCCGGTGATGAACGGACGATCGCGCTCGTCGACATCGGAGGTGATCAGGGTCGCCGCCTCGGCGTCGGTGCGCGCGATGACCACGGTGGGGACGTCCGCGACGTCGGCAGCGAGTCGGGC
Source organism: Actinomycetes bacterium (assembly GCA_022600695.1). Classification (GTDB taxonomy): domain Bacteria; phylum Actinomycetota; class Actinomycetes; order Mycobacteriales; family Mycobacteriaceae; genus Mycobacterium. The sequence goes on from JAHZJY010000251.1 coordinate 3,239, forward strand.
CGACGTCAGGGTGCGGATGTGCTGCTGGGTGGGAATCAGCACCTTGCCGCCCAGGTGCCCGCACTTCTTCTCCGAGGCCAGTTGGTCCTCCCAGTGCGAGCCGGCCACGCCCGCGGCGATCATCGCCTTCTGCAGTTCGTAGACATTGAGCGCGCCACCGAAGCCGGCCTCACCGTCGGCGACGATCGGAACCAGCCAGTTGTCGATCGAGGTGTCGCCCTCGACCGTGGCGATCTCGTCGGCGCGCATCAGCGCGTTGTTGATCCGGCGGACCACCGCCGGCACCGAGTTGGCCGGGTACAGGCTCTGATCGGGGTAGGTGTGACTGGAGAGGTTGGCGTCACCGGCAACCTGCCAACCGGAGAGGTAGATCGCCTTGAGGCCGCCGCGGACCTGCTGGACGGCCATATTGCCGGTCAGCGCTCCCAGTGCGTTGACGAATTCCATATCGTGCAACTGGCTCCACAGGATCTCCGCTCCCCGGCGGGCCAGGGTCTGCTCTTCGACGACGCTGCCCTGCAGTGCGATGACATCCTCGGCGGTGTAGGTCCGGTTCAGACCCTTCCATCGCGGGTTGGTGTCCCAATCGCGCTGGATTTCCGCTGCAGACTTGGGCTTTCCGACCTCGGACACGGACCGGGACATCTGG
>JAHZJY010000252.1 GCA_022600695.1 Actinomycetes bacterium
CCGGTTGACGTGTTCGAGTTGAATGCGGGTCTCGCCGTTAAGGACGCCGTTGATGGTGAACCGCACAGCGGCCACCCGGCCGGGTTCGATCATCCCCTTGGCGGTCTGCCGGGCGGTCGGCGTCACCCACTTTTCCCAGGTAGTGGTGATCTCGTCGAGTTCGATCCCGGCGGCGTGCGCGATCATCGGCACGGTCGCACCCCAGGCGAACACCAGGATGTCCGGGTTCTGCAGCAGCGGAACGAATTCCGGCTCCCGGCCGATCCCCATCTCGAACTCGTAGTCGCCCTCGTAGTTGGTGTAGTCCAGCAGTTCCGAGGCCCGGACAATGCGCACCTGCGCGCACAGGCCCATCAGGGTCATCGGGAACAGGTCGTTGGCGAATCCCGGGTCGATGCCGGTGGTGAAACACGACGCGCCGCCCTCAGCGCAGGCCTCGGTGATCGGCTCGATCCAGTTCGGCGGGTTCAGTTTCATCGCCGGCCATACCCACGGTGTCATCGCCGTGGAGCAGACGTCGATCCCGGCGCGCAGGAACCGGCCGATCAGGTCGATATTGGCCTCGGCGTGCGCGGCGGTGGGGCCGTAGTGCACCAGGGCGTCGGGTGCCAGCGCGATCAGTGCGTCGATATCGTCGGTGGCCGTCACGCCGACCGGGCCGGGCAGTCCGCAGATATCGCCGACGTCCAGGCCCACCTTGTCCGGGTTGCTGACCCCCACCCCGACCAACTCGAACTCGGGGTGTGCGAGCACCTCGGGGATGACCATCCTGCCGACGAATCCGGTGCCGAACACCACGATGCGTTTCGACACCTCAGTGAATATCTCTGCTGCGCAGCGTATATCGACGTTCGGCGTAGGCGAGGTCGTCGCGCCACAGCCGGGTGGCCGCGATCCTCATCAGCGGCCTGAGCACCGGGGCGGCGCGCAGCGCGTACCGGAAGCCGCCCAGGTCGGAGGTGGCGATGACGGCCTCGATGACCGCCGTGCGGGGCCGGCCGTCCGGGGCGGGTCCGATCGGGGTGGCGTGGGTTTCCACGACACTTCCGGCGCCCTCGCCGTCGACGATGTGCATGATGACCGTGCGCGGGTCCGGGCAGCTGAACTCGGCGATCACCGGGGCGCCGAGCCGGCCCATCCGGAAGGTGACGGCGACCTGGAAGACGTCGTCGGCTTCGGTGGCGTCGACCGGCGGTGCGCTGAGCACCCCGAGCCGGGCGAACGAGTACGGATGAAACCAGGCACCGTGCCAGGGGTCGAGCCGGTTGGAGATCACATCCTGCGGTTCGCACACACCGTCCAGTCGGGTCACCGCGACCAGCCGGGGGCCGTCGGGCCGCACCGACAGCACCGGGGAGTCCAGCGGCTCCTCGCCGCCGACCTTGTCCAGACGCACCCACACCAGCACACCGTCATCGTGGGCCGGCAGCGGCTTCCAGCCGAACTCGCGGCCGCCGTCCAGTCGCAGGCCGTGCCACGGGCAGATCAGACCGCCGCAGTCGACCGTGCCGGTGGACAGGTCCGCCCCGAGATGCGGGCAGGACGCCGGACCGACGTGAAGTACGCCGTGCCGGCCACGCCAGGCCACAATCTCGGTGCCGCCAACCTCCACCCCGAACGGTCGGTCGGCGCGGATATCGGTACTGGCGGCGAAGACGAACCAGTTACCGCTGGGCCGGCGGTGGGCACGCTGCAGGGCGGCGTCGATGATGCCCGGCTGGGCATCCTGGAAAGTGGGTTTCTGGTGAGCCCAGTCGAGCTTCGGAAGCACCTCCAGCGGAATCTCTTTCGGCATCCGGTCCGCCAGCAGCGACCACATGTCCATCAGCCCATCCCCCTCTCGGCGAGCCGCCGCAGCCAGGGTGAGCGGCCGGCGACCGGCACCGTGTGCAGGGTGTGCCCGCTGACCCCCCAGTCCGCCAGCAGCCGGTTGGCCGCCGTCCAGCCGGTGGTGGCGGCCCGTTCCATCAGTGCCACCGGCAGGTCGATCCGGATTCCGTCGCCGGCCAGCATCAACCCGGCAACCGGGGTCTCGACCGTCGGGCGGCGGGTGAAAGAACCCGGCGAGAACAGCGGGCAGTCCTGTTTGAACAGGATGCGCTCGGCGACGATGCCGGCCTGCGCGGTCTCTGGGTACAGCTGGTGCAGGCGGGCCAGCATGGTCTCCCGCAGCCCCTCGAACGGCGGCGGGTCGATGACGGAGTAAGAGTGCACCTCCACCACCGAGCCGCCGTGCGCCCGCGCCCAATCGGCGGCCTGGCGCTCGTAGTTGCTCACCACACTGATGTTGTCGATCGGTTCCAGACCGCCGGTGCCCAGGAAATCGGGCCGGTCGGTGTTCACCGGCCGGTCCAGCCACAGCCGCTGCACCACGAACGGCGGAGCGACCTGCATTCCCGCCACCCGTTCGCGCCAGGACGCGTCGCCGAGTTCCGGTGAGGCCGAGATGATCTGCTGCAGACCGCCGGTATCGACGGCCAGCACCACGGCGTCGGCGTCGATAACCCGCCCGTCGCCGGTTCGCACGGTGAACCTTTTTGCGCCGCCCAGCGAAACCGAGTCCACCGGAACCGCGGTGTGCAACCGCACGCCCAGCCCGGTCAGATACTCCCCCAGCGGATTCCACAGCGCGGTGTCGAAATTCGAGTCCGCCACATCGAAGACCAGACCTTCGCTGGAACCAAGGAAGTACATGTGGAACATCGCCGCCAGTTCGGCCGCCGACAGCCGCTCGGGCCGGGCAAAGAAACTGCGGGCGAAAACCTCGAACGCCAGATGCCGGGCGGCCTTGGGGAAGTTGATCTGGTCCAGGAAGGTGCCGGCGTCGCGGTCGTCGAGGCGCTCGTAGATATCGGGGACCGACACCGCGGCCAGCGGCGCGGCGGCTTTGGCGTCGATGCGCACCAGATCCCGGAACCGGAACGTCGGGCTGCGCAGGGCGAAAACCAGCGCATTCCACGGCGGGCTCTGCGGAAGCCCGCGGAAGGTGTCGCGGCGACCCTCGCCGTCGACGAGGGGATAGTCCTCGACCGCGCGCAGCCGGTCCAGTCCCGGATCGCTGCGCCGCAGCAGCGCCCGCAGGTTGTAGTACTGCCGGAAGAAGGCGTGGAAGCCGCGGTTGTTGGCCACCTCGGTTCCGGCCAGCGGGCCGTCGTCGAGGTGTTCGGTCCAGCCTGCCACCCGGCCGCCCAGGTTCGGCTCGCGTTCCACCACCTCCACCGTGACCCCGCGTTCGGCCAGGCCGGCGGCGGCGGCCAGTCCGGCTATCCCGGCGCCGACGACCACGACGTGCGGAACATCGGTCAGCGCGGCGGCGCTCGGCAGCCCGGGGGTGGCCGGGTGGGCTATCGCGCGTGGATCCTTCACTGCTGTCCTCTCACTGGTGCCCTGTCACTGGGGCCCTGTCACTGGGGCCCTGTCCCGGCCGGCGCGTCACCGAGGAAGGTGTGCACGATATCGCGCTGCCAGCCGGGCATGGTCTCGCTGTGTACCCCGGCGAAACCCGCCGCGGTCAGCCGGCGCTGGAAGTCCGTCGCGCCGTCGAAGCTGTTCACACTGCGCCACAGGTGCCGGTAGAGGGTGCTGTCACCGGTCCTGAGCCGGCCCGCCGGAATGATGACGCCCCAGCAGACCGCGGTCCAGATAGCCCGGGCCGCGGTGGAATCGCGCACCGAGTACTCGTGGACGGCCAAGGCCGCTCCCGGTCGCAGCAGATCCCGGAACCGGCGCAGCTGGGCGTCCGGGTCGGCCAGGTTGCGCAGCAGGTAGGCGGCCAGGATGCCGTCGAACGGTCCGCTGACGCCTGCCTGCTCCAATGCCTCGATGGGGGTGTGCACGAAACGGACCGTCTCCGGCCAGGACTTGGCGGCGGCCTGATCGAGCATGCCGGCCGAGGCGTCGACGGCCACGATCTGCGCGTGCGGGGCGGCCTCCAGCAGGGCCGCGGTCGAGGCGCCCGTTCCGCAGCCCGCGTCGAGCAGGCGCAGGCCCCGGCCACCGTCCGGAAGCCGCATCCGCCGCGCCGAGATTCGCAGATGATCGTGGTACCCCGGGTTTGCCCCGACCAGCCGGTCGTAGGCGGCCGCACCGACATCGAAGGCTCCCGGCACCTCGGCTCGGCGCAGACCGGACCGCGACAGCCCGGTCATCGCCGGCCGGTCGGGTCGGCGGGACAACGGGTCTGCCCCGGTGTGTGAAAACCCAGCATGATCACCATCGATATCCAGTAGGCGGGCCACCGGAGCAGCCCGTTGTGTAGTACCGCCAATTCCAGCACACGCACTGCGACCACCGAAACGACGGCGGACCAGGCACGGCCCCTCTTCGCCCATCACCGCGCCATGACTGCATGGCTCAGGCGGCGGTGCGGCGGGCCCGCCGGGCGCGCACCAAACCGCCGGTGAACACCTGCAGCCGCCGGCCCATCCCCACCGAGGCCCGCTCGCTGAACACCCCGAAGTCGATGTCCTCGATCCGGTCGAGGATCTCGGCGTAGAGGGTGAAGGCGGTGGCCACGCAGGGCCTCGACTGCGGGGCCAGAAGCGCTATGCCCTTATGCGCCTCGCGGTAGATGGCCCGGGTGATCGCGTGCTGGGCGGCCAGCGCCTGCCGCACCCTCGGATCGGTGCGGGCGTTGCGCTGGCACCAGGTCAGCAATTCGCGGTCCACGCCGAAGGCGGCCAACTCGTCGGCGGGCAGATACACGCGGTTACGTTGCAGGTCCTCGTCGATATCGCGGAGGAAATTGGTCAGCTGGAAGGCCCGGCCGAGCGCCTCGGCGGTGGGCTTGGCGTCATCGAGCGGTCCGACGGTTCCCAGGATCGGCAGCATCTGCAGGCCGATCACCTCCGCGGAGCCACGCATGTACCCGTTGAGCGCAGCCCGGTCCGGGTAGTCGGTGACGGTGAGATCCATCCGCATGGCGGCCAGGAACTCCTCGAACAGGGTCAGCGGGATGCGGTAGGTGCGCGCGGTGTGCAGCACGGCGGGCAGCACCGGTTCGCTGGCCTCGTCACCGTCGAAGAACTTCGAGGCCAGCCGCTCGAGCCGGGCCTCCCGGTCGGCGACACCGGCATCGGACTGCAGGTCGTCGAGGATGTCGTCGGCGTAGCGGGCGAAACCGTAGAGGGCGTGCACGGCCGGCCGCTGGGACGGGGCCAGCAGCCTGGTCGCCAGGAAGTAGGTGCGGCCGTGTTCGGCGTTGAGCCGCCGGCAGTAGCGGTAGGACTCCCGCAGCCGGTCCCCGGTGATCCCGGCGGCCTGGAGTTCGGTGTGGATCATGCCCGTACCCGGGTGGCCGAACCGGTGATCGTGCGGGTCTCGGGCCCACCCGCCGGCCCGGTGACGCGCTCAGCGGCCAGCCGCCCCGACAAAAGCGCGGTCGGAACGCCCACACCGGGCACCGTCGACCCACCGGCCAGCACCGCATTGTCGATACCGCGCACGAGGTTGGCCGGGCGGAACGGTCCGGTCTGGGAGAAGGTGTGCGCCAGCGCGAACGGGGTGCCGGCGTACATTCCCTGCCGGGCCCAGTCGACCGGTGTCACGACGTCGAGGATGTCGACGTCCTCATCCATCCCGGGCAGCAACCGTTCGGCCGCCGTCGCCAGCACCTGGCGGGCGTAGGCGTCGCCTTCGGCGGCCCAGTTGACTTTGCCGACTTCGAGATTCGGGCACGGCGCCAAGACGAACAGCAGGTCGCGTCCCGGCGGCGCGAGCGTCGGGTCCCCCGCAGTGGGCATGGTGACCAGCAACGACGGGTCGCTCATCAGCACACCGTCATCGATGATCTCGTCGAAGGTCTTCGACCAGTTCTTCCCGAAGCTGATGTTGTGGTGCGCCAGCGCATTCCCGACCGCGGGTACCCCGGCGTGGATGACCACCGCCGACGGGGAGGGCCGGAAGGTGATGGAGCGACGCGGGGTCTTACCGAGCAGCTGGTAGGTCAGCGGCAATTCGGTGGTGAGTACCACCGCGTCACAGGCGATCCGGTCACCGGAGTCGGTGCATACCGCCGTCACCCGCGAGCCGGATCGCTCCAGGGCCGTGACGGTGGTCCCGTAGCGGAAGGTGACGCCGGCGTCGGACGCGGCGGCGGCCAGCGACTCGGGAACCGCCCGCATGCCGCCGCGCGGGAAGTACACCCCGGCGATGGTGTCCATGTAGGCGATCACCGCGTAGGCGGCCAGCGCCTTCTGTGGCGGTACCCCGGCGTAGAGCGCCTGGAAGGTGAAGATCCGCTGCAGGCGTTCGTCGGTGATGAATCTGCCCACCATCTTCTCCCAGCCGCGGAAGCCGCCGATGGCGGCCAGCCGGGCCAGCTTCGGAGTCAGCAGCGACAGCGGGGAGGAGAAATTGGATCCGATGAACCCGTCGATCTCCAGGGTGTAGAGCTCGGTCAGCCAGTCCCGCAGCCGCAGGTAGCCGGCGGCCTGTTCGGGTCCGGCGAACTCTTCGATGGCGGCCGTCATCGCCGCGAGATCGGAATGCACGTCGAGCACGCTGCCGTCGGCGAACGAGGCCCGGTAGGCCGGGTCGGACGGCATCAGCTCCAGGTAGTCCTTCATCGACTTTCCGACGGCGTCGAACGCCTCCTCGATGATGTCGGGCATGGTGAGAACGGTGGCGCCGGTGTCGATGCGGTAGCCGCGGATATCGGCCTGGCCCACCCGGCCGCCGGGGAAGTCGTAGCGTTCGACGACGGTGACCGACCGGCCCTGCCCGGCCAGGTGCATGGCGGCCGACAGTCCGGACAGTCCGGCGCCCACCACGACGACGTGGTCGGTGCTCCCTGGAACGGTTCGCATCAGGTATCCCTTTTCTGTCTTGCTGTCAGGACGGTTCGCTCAGGTCAGCCGCTGGGTGCACGCGGCGGCCATATCGGCCAGTGCGGACTGCGCCCACTCGTCGATCCGGTTGTCGTGAACGAGTTCGGTGGCGGCCGCCACCCGCTCGGCGATGAGTTCCTCGATCCAGGCCGGCGCTCCGGTGGCCACGATCAGGTTGCGCCAGTGCACGATATCCGCCTCGCCGAGTTCCTCGGCGGTCATCAGCGCGGTGAACTGCCGACGGACCGCCGCATCGCCCATCCGCTGGGCGGCCACCACCACGCTGGTGGCCTTACGTTCGGCGAGGTCACCACCGGCCGGTTTACCGGTCACCGAGGGCGCCCCGAACACCCCGAGGATGTCGTCGCGCATCTGGAAGGCCTCGCCGACCGCGCTGCCATAGGCGCCGAGGACCTCGATCAGGTCCTCGCGGCCGGCCATCGCCGCGCCGATCTCCAGCGGCCGCCGCACGGTGTAGTTGCCGGACTTGCGCCGCGCCACGTCCAGGACGGCTTCCAGGGTGGGAAGGGCCCCGGCGTCGTTGGCGATATCGGCGATCTGACCGACGGCCAGTTCGATCCGCATGGCGTCGTAGTGCGGCCAGGCCCGGCTCAGCGCGTCCGCGGTCACCCCGCTCTCCCGCATCATCTGCTCGGCCCACACCAGGCACAGATCGGAGAGCAGGACGGCCAGCGCTGCCCCGAACCGGTCCGACGATCCGGACAGTCCGTGGTCGCGATGCCAGCCGCCGAACCGCACGTGGGCCGCCGGCCGGCCCCGGCGCAGCGCCGAGTCGTCCATGACGTCGTCCTGCAGCAGCGCGAAAGCGTGCAGCATCTCCAAGCCGGCCGAGGCCCGCAGGGCGGCGGCATCGGCGACGGGGTCGCCGTCGGCCCCGCACAGCCAGCCCAGATACATGAAGGTCGAGCGCAGACATTTGCCGCCGTCGAGGAACTCACCGAGTACGTCGGGGGCGATGTCCACACCGGCCCGCTGCAGGTGGGGTGCGCACCGGGTTCGGACGAAATCAGCCACCTCGTCCAGCGCCCTGGTCCGCACACCGTTTCGCCAGAGCCCGAAGCCGGCCCCCGGCGATTCGATCGCCATACCGGTAGCGGTGCTGTGACCGCCGCCGGTCGACGTGGCGTCAGTCGCGCGCACAATTCTCCTGTTCTGCCCGGGCTCAGACTCCACGGCCCCTCTTCTATTGAAGACGACCGGGCCGACAGGCGCCCGCCGAGGCCCCTATGGTCATCCACGCGTAATGATTCCAGAGCGGCAGCGGCAGTAATCTACGCTGGCGTTGACCTGCGGTTTCGGACATGAATACGTCGAGAGGGCCCCCCATGACACAGCTGAGCGACAAGGTCGCCCTGGTGACCGGGGCGTCCTCCGGACTGGGCGCGCAGGTCGCTCAACTGTTCGCCGAACGCGGCGCGACGGTGTTCGGTATCGCCCGCGACACGACCCGACTGGCCGGTGTCTTCGAGGACGTCCCGGGCGGGGTGTGCGCCGCAGCCGATATCACCGACCCGATGGCCTGCCGAGACGCCGTGGCGCAGTGCGTGGCCCGCTTCGGCCGGCTTGACGTGCTGGTCAACGCGGCGGGTTTTCATCAGATGCGGCACACGACCGACGTCACCGACGACGACTGGGCCTACGACCTGGCCGCCAACCTGACGGGGCCGTTCAACCTGTGCCGGGCCGCGCTGCCGCATCTGCTGGAAACCGGCGGCAACATTGTCAACGTCGCCTCGGTGGCCGGGGTCGAGGGCGAGGTCTACTCCGCCGGGTACTGCGCCGCCAAGCACGGCCTGGTCGGGCTGACCCGCGCCCTGGCCGTCGAGTTCACCAAGGAACGCCTGCGCGTCAACGTGGTCTGCCCGGGCGGCATGCTGACCCCGCAGGTCACCGACTTCACCGCCCCGGACAACGCCGACTACAAACTCATCATGCGGATCGCCGCCCCGCGGGGGCTGATGGAACCGCGCGACGTGGCCTCGGTGATCGCGTTCCTGGCCGGCGACGAAGCCGCCGCCGTGCACGGGGCGGTGTACGTGGTCGACCACGGCAAACTCGCCGGCTGATCGGGGTCGCCCCCCGCAGGTGCGGCTACTGCGCCGCGTTCTGCAGCACACCTATTCTGTCCGGGCAGTACGTGTTGATGGCCGCACCGACGAACTGCCAGGCCTGAGACTGGGTGGAGTCCCGATCCAGATTCCGGGAGACGAAGAACGCCGAGGCGTAGGCGTCGCCGTCGACCCCCTTGGCCAGACGCTTGCAGGTGATCTTTCCAAGCCAGGCGTTGTAATCACGGGGCCCGTAAATGCCGAACTCGTGCAACTGATCAGCGAAGGCGATGTCGGGGTCCGCCTGCGCCGCGGGAGCGAGCAGGACCGCCACCGCCGCCGCCGCAAGCCCGGTCGCCATCCGCGTCGAGAAGCTCATAGTCCGCATTGTAAGCGGAACACTTACATCAGCTAATCTCTTCTCGGGAGGATCATGATGAGATCTCTGCGAATTGCGCCCGTGCTGGCCGCGTTGGCCGTCGCCGCCGGGTCGATGGTGGCCCCCACGATCGCATCGGCGGACGCCACCGACGACTACCCCATCCCCAACCGGATGCTGCAGACCACCTGCACCGCCGAGCAGATCATGGCCGCGGCCCGTGATGTGGAACCGGTCTACTTCGAGCGTTACATGATCGACTACAACAACAAGTCGCCGGAGGTCCAGCAGGCCGCACGGGACTATATTCACGACTTCTACGCCAAGACCCCGGCGGAGCGGCGGGCCTGGTCCGAGGAGTTGGCCACCAATATCTACGCCGATCCGCTGGCGTTCCAGTGGCCCAACCACTCCAAGCTGTTCTTCAACAACAAGGGTGTGGCGGCGAACACCACCGACATCTGTAACCAGTACCCGCCCAGTGACATGTCACTGTGGGAATGGTGAGCACCCCGGCGGTCATCGAACGCTGGCTGCGCATCATCGAGAGCGGTCAGACCGAAACCGGGTATCTGACTACCGAACTCGAGGACATGCTCACCGAGGACGCGGTGTTCTACTCGCCCGCCGTGTTCTCCCCGCAGCGGGGCCGGGCCACGACGGTCGCGTATCTGCTCGCTGCCGAGCGGATGTTCGCCGGAACCGACTTCCACTATGTGGAGAAATGGTTCGGCGATGACTCCGCGGTATTGCAGTTCACCGCCGACGTCGATGGGCTCACCGTGGAGGGTATTGACATGATCCACTGGAACGACGAGGGCAAGATCACGACGGTCAAGGTGATGATCCGCCCGTTCACGGCGCTGCAGGGTGTGGTCGGCAGGATGGCCGAACTCCTCGCCGCCGGTTAGCAAGGTAGCTGCGGGCACTTCAGGCCGCGATAACGGTTTGCCCACAATCCGCCCCGAGTCAGGCTTGGAGAAGTGCCGAAAAACTGCCCCAAGCAGGGTCTTCACCTCACCCTGCTGACCCGGCGAGGCGTTGGAGGAATGTGGCCAATGTGAGTAGAGTTCACTCAAGCCCGTTGCCGGGACGTAGATGCTGCGAGTTTGCCGTCGGCGGTGACCGGCAATCAGCCACAGGCAGGAGTGTTCGCGATGAGTTCAGCCAGGGGTGGCGCCGTTCATATCGGCCGGATCGGGGCGCTGGCGCTCACCCTGGGCGTGGGTGCCGCCGTGGCCTCCGGTACCGCCGTGGCGCGGGCCGATACGGCGGATTCGGACGGTCCGGGTTCCTCGGAACGGTCCTCGCAGCGGGCCTCTGCCGGCAGCGCCCCGAACGCCGCGTCAGCGAACACTCCGCGGCGCGCGCCCCGCGGCGCCACGGTCCGCACCAATCCGCGGTCGGACCCAACCACCATCGCCGAAGGCGGCATATCCGCTACCGCCCAGCGGCCCGCTGCGGGCTCAGCGTCCGTCACCAGAGACAACGCATCAGATGCCCGAACGACGATTCCGGTCGTCTCACCAGCCGCGAAGGCGACACCGAAGCCATCGGCCGCATTGACCCCGCTGCCCGCCCCGGCGAAACCCGTGGCGCCGATCCTGGTCTCGAAGCCGGCGGTAGCGCCCCTGCCCGCCCCGGTCGCCGCGCAGGTCATCGTGCCCGCACCCGCTGTGACGAGCGTCCCCGTTGCAGTCGCTGCGCCGAAGCCCGCCCCCGCCCGTGCAATGAGGGGGGCACCCCGGTTGCTGAACGCTGTCGGCCTGGACCCGGCTGCGGCCTCGACGACAACCGGGACCCTGCTGGACACCCCGGCGCTGTGGGCGCTGATGGCCTTCAGCCGCGGCGAGATCGGGCGCAGTCGCGCGCAGGCCGCCAGGGTCGCCGGACCCAGCGCCGCGGTCCCCACAGCGCTCGTCACGACTCCGTCCAACCTCCCCTCGGCCGAACGTGGCTGGGTGACCGGCCAGCGCAATACGGCCTGGCCCGGCTTCAACTGGTCGCAGACCAACAACACCCGATGGGCCAGCATCGACGGCACCGATCTGGGCATCATGTGGTTCAACGGCGATAACGGCCTGACCCAGGTGGCCTTCGGCGACACTTTCAGTGGGCCCAATATGACCGGCGACTGGCGCTCCAACACTCTGCTGCTCAGCGATGACACCCAGCTGTACGACGGTTTGTCGCTGATCAACACCGGATATGCGGGCCAGTTCATCCCCGCCGCCCGCAACCAGGTGTTCTTCATCGGCTCCGAAGTCACCAACATCCCCACCTCCGCGGTCTACGCCCGCGGCGAGAACTACGTCAACTACATGTCGGTGAAGTCATGGGATAGCCCCGGGCGCTGGACCACCAACTACTCGGCGATCTCGATGTACAACGAGGCCACCGACAAATGGGTGCTGCAGCCCTCCTCGGTGCGCTCGGCCGGCTGGTTCCGCTCGTCCACCCCGTACGTGGCCGGCAGCCAGAACTTCCAGCAGATGGCCTACGTCCTGGAACCGGAGAGCAAGGTCGTCGGTGATACCCGCTACATCTACGCCTTCGGCACTCCGGCAGGCCGGACCGGCTCGGCCTTCCTGTCCCGGGTCCCGGACGGCGCAATCACCGACCTGAAACAGTACGAGTACTGGGACGGTGACAGCTGGGTGCTGGACAAGCCGGCGGTGGCCGCACCGGTGATCGGCGACTCGCCCAACTCTGCCGGGTTGTTCGGCTTCGTCAGAGACATCGCCAACAACCCGGACTTCTTCGGGGGCTGGTTCGCCGGGCTCACCGGCGCGAAGACTGGCGGCAACGTCAGTGAGATGTCGATCCAGTACAACGAGTACCTCGACAAGTACGTGGTGATGTACGGCAACGGTCTCAACAACGTCATCCTGCGCACTGCCGACAGCCCCGAGGGCGCCTGGTCGGATCCGATAACGGTGGCCACCTCATTGCAGTATCCGGGCCTCTACGCTCCGATGATCCACCCGCTGTCGGGCACCGGTGAGCTCACCGACTCCGACGGCAACCCCGACGTGTCAAACATGTACTGGAACATGTCGCTTTGGGGCAACTACAACGTCGTGCTGATGCAGACCGACCTCGCCCCGCTGGCTCCCGTCACCACGCTGGTCTGAGTGGGCGCTACCGAGCACAGCGGCCCGCGCTCACCCCGTACCGGCTAACCACACACTGGCGATCATGTATCCGACGCCGATCCCCCCGGCGACCACCGGTGGCAAGCGGCGCGGGCGGCACCGGCGGAGACACGATTCGCCCCGCCGCGCGGCCCGGATCGCCGCGCGCACCGCAATTGGGCTGGTGTCGGCGCTGGTGATCCTGAGCACCGGTCTGGCCTACTGGGAGACCCACGGGCTGCTCGGCGGGATCACCATCTCACGGGCGTTGGGCGTCGACGAAGCGCGATCACCCGACGGAGCAATGAATATCCTGCTCATCGGCCTCGACTCCCGAAAAGACCAGGCGGGAAACGAGTTGCCGCCGAAAATCCTCGACCGGTTGCACGCCGGCGACTCCGAATCGGGCGGCTACAACACCAACACCCTGATCCTGGTGCACGTCGGGGAAGATGATCGCGTGGTGGCGTTCTCCATCCCGCGCGACGATTACGTCGCCGTCAGCGGAATCACCGGCTACGACCACATCAAGATCAAAGAAGCCTACGGGCTGACCAAGGCCCAGACCGAACAGGAACTCATCGACGACGGCGTGACCGATCAGGCCGAACTCGAGAGCGCGGGGCGCGAGGCGGGCCGCGCGGCAACCATCCGCGCGGTACGCAACCTGACCGGCCAGCCCATCGACTACTTCGCCGAGGTCAACCTCGCCGGCTTCTACCATCTCACCGAAAGCCTCGGCGGGGTCGAGGTGTGCCTGAACACTGCCGTTGACGACGACTACTCCGGGGCCGACTTCCCGGCCGGGCGCCAAACACTGAACGCCGAACAGGCGCTGGCCTTCGTCCGTCAGCGCCACGGGCTGGAGAACGGCGACCTCGACCGCACTCACCGCCAGCAGGCATTCCTGCTGGCGGTGATGCGCCAACTCCAGGACTCCGGCTCGTTCACCGACCTGGACCGGTTCCGGAGCCTGATGGACGTCGCCCGCGAGGACATCGTGCTGTCCCAGGGCTGGGGTGAGGACCAATTCCGCCGGATGGCCGCGCTGGCCGGCGGCGACGTCGAATTCCGAACGCTACCGGTGCTGCGCTACGAGAACATCAACGGCCAGGACGTCAACATCGTCGATCCCGCACAGATCCGCTCGGAGATAGCCCAAATCATCGGGGGCACCGCGACCCCGACCATCGACGCCACAACGCCACCGAACCCGGACACCGTCGTCGACGTGGTCAACGCCGGCGATACCGCGGGACTGGCCGCGAAAACCGCCGAGTTCCTCAGCGATCTGGGCTACACGACCGACGAGATCCGCGACCGGGAATCCGGGGAACCGCTTGAGACGACCGTCGACTACGGGCCTGGCGCACAGACCGACGCCGAGGCCCTGGCCACCCGTCTCGGCATCGACGACGCCCCGCAGCCCAGCAGCGCACTGGCCGTCGACCACGTCCGCATCGTGCTCGGTCCGGGGTACCAGGTGCCGACCGCAGGCCCGGATCCGCAACCATCACTCGAACCGACCGGGGCCGAGTACGGCACAACGGTTACCCAAACCCCCGACGAGGGTGCACCGATCACCGCCGACGACGGAATTCCCTGCGTCAACTAAGGTCCGTCGACCGTCTTCCACCCCCAGTCGAGCCCTAACAGTCGGCCAGGACCCGCGCGATCGCATCGCGTTCGGCGTCGGTCACCCACAGCCCGTACGCGGCTTTCACGTCGACGATGCGGCTGACGTAGGTGCAGCGGTAGGACCTGTTGGGCGGCAGCCAAGTCGCGGCGTCGCCGGCGCCCTTCTGCTGGTTCACCCACCCGATGGTGGCCTGCAGGTTGGCGGGGTCGTTGGCGAAGTTCTGGCGGGCGAACTCGTCCAACTGCTGAGCGCCCTTCTGCCAGGCGTCTGACAGCGCCACCACGTGGTCGATCTGAACATCCGCCGATGTTCCCGGGCCGCGAAGGAACGGCACGACGCTGCCGGTGTAGGGGTCATCGAGGACGCCGCTCAGCACCGTGCACCCGTTGGAACCGGGCCGAATGACGACGTCGACCAGGTCACGGCGCAGCATGTCATTGCGGGTGTCACAGCCGTTGTGCCCGTCGTCAACCGTGACGTCATCGGTCCAGCGCTGACCGAACAGATCCCGGTCATAGCCGGTCTTGGGGGCGCGTCCCTTGACCGCAAGCGTGTCGAGTTTCTCCAGCGTGTCCGTGGCGGAGTCGGCCGCCGCCGGGGCCGGGGCACTCAGCAGGCCGGCCACCACAACCGTCGCCAGTGCCGTGCACCGGAACGTCTTGCGCGCCACGATCCCCCTCGCAGTGTCGCCTGGCAGCGTGTGGCCCCGACGCTACTCGACCGTTGCAACACTCTGCTGATTCAACGACGTCGCTGTTTCAACGACGTCGCTGTTTCAACGACGTCGCCGGCCGTCCCCGCGACCGAGTTGAGCGATACCGGCAGGTTGCCCGGCTGCTGCGGTGTTAACGTCCCGGGCATGCCGGGTCTGACTGGATTGCTCTGCGGGGATTGCATCGCCCTTGACGTGTCCGCGGCGACCTGGGAGCAGGCCGTGCTGGCGGCCGGCGGCCTGCTGGAACGGGCCGGGATAGCGGGCCCCGCCTACACCGGGGCGATGATCGACAACGTCCAGACCAACGGCCCCTACATCGTGGTGGCGCCGGGATTCGCCTTCGCCCACGCCCGGCCGTCCGAGGCCGTTCACCGCACCGGAATGTCCTGGGTGCGTCTCGCGCGTCCCGTTCCATTCGGCCATCGGACCAACGACCCGGTCGACCTGGTGGTCGCACTGGCCGCCACCGACGCCGGCGCGCACGCCGCGGCCATGGCCGAACTCGCCAAGGTGGTCGGCAGTGCCGACAAGCGGGCCGCCCTGGGCGCGGCGACCCGACCCGCCGACGTGCTGGCGATTCTGGACGGATCGCCGGTACCCGCCGATCCCGGTTCGGTTCCGCCGCGACGGAGTACCAACCTGATCCTCACCGTCTGCGGAAACGGCCTCGGCACCAGCCTGTTCCTGAAGAACACCCTCGAACAGGTGCTCGGAACCTGGGGTTGGTCCCCGTTCATCACCGTCGAGGCCACCGACACCATCTCGGCGAAGGGGCGGGCGAAGGAGGCCGATCTCATCATGACCTCCGGTGAGATCGCCCGGACGCTCGGCGATGTGGGCGTGCCGGTGAAGGTCATCGAGAACTTCACCTCCACCCGCGAGATCGACGCAGCACTGCGAACTTGCTACGACATCTGACTGGAGGAGCACCATGAACTGGCTCGTCGCCGTCGCCGAGTTCGTCGTCAACGAGATCCTGGCCGTTCCGGCCTATCTCATCGGCATCATCACCGCCGTCGGCCTGATCGCGTTGCGCAAGAGCACCGGTCAGGTGATCGGCGGCGCGCTCAAGGCGACACTGGGCTTCCTGCTCATCGGCGCCGGCGCGACCCTGGTGGTGGCCTCGCTGAAGCCGCTGGGCATCATGATCCAAGGCGCCGCCGGTACCCAGGGTGTGGTTCCGACCAATGAAGCGATCGTCGGTATCGCCCAGGAGGAGTTCGGCGCGCAGGTCGCCTGGCTGATGATCCTGGGCTTCGCGATCAGCCTGCTGCTGGCCCGGTTCACCCCGCTGCACTACGTGTTCCTCACCGGCCACCACACCCTGTTCATGGCCACCCTGCTGACCATCGTGCTGGCCAGCGCCGGACTGCCGGGCGGCACCGTCGTCGCCGTCGGCGGCGTGCTGCTCGGTGTGGTGATGGTGGCACTGCCGGCCATCTCCCAACCCTGGACCAAACGCATCACCGGCGATGACAGCATCGCGATCGGGCATTTCGGCACCCTCGGCTATATCGCGGCCGGGATCACCGGCCGCTTCGCCGGCGGCAGCAAGAGCCGGTCCACCGAGGACTTGAAACTGCCCGAGTCACTGCGGTTCCTGCGCGACTCGATGGTGGCCACCGCGCTGTCGATGGTGCTGATGTACCTGGCGGTATCGCTGATCTACCTGGCCAGGGCAGGTGGCGACACAGCATTCCAGGCGTTCGCCGACGACGGCGGTGGTGGCGCTGCCACCGGCGTCGGCAATTATCTGATGCTGGGGGTGACGCAGGGCCTGGGCTTCGGGGTGGCCGTCGCGGTGATCCTCTTCGGGGTCCGCACCATCCTCGGCGAACTCGTTCCGGCGTTCCAGGGCATCGCCGAGCGGATGGTTCCCGGGGCGGTACCCGCCCTGGATGCCCCGATCGTGTTCCCGTACGCCCAGAACGCGGTGCTGATCGGGTTCGTGTCCAGTTTCGTCGGCGGGCTGATCGGCCTGGCGGTGCTCTCGGTCTGGCTGGGTCCGGCATTCGGCTGGGTGCTGGTGCTGCCCGGGCTGGTGCCACATTTCTTCACCGGCGGTGCGGCCGGTGTCTACGGCAACGCCACCGGCGGGCGGCGTGGCGCGGTCGCCGGCGGGTTCGTCAACGGCCTGATCATCACGTTCCTCCCGGCCCTGCTGGTGCGGGTGCTCGGATCGTTCGGCTCGGAGAACACCACCTTCGGCGATGCCGACTTCGGCTGGTACGGGATCCTGCTCGGCAACGCCGCCAAGCTCGGTTCGGCCTGGGGTGTGGTCACCATGCTGGCAATAGGTGCCGGTTTGCTGGCCCTGGCGGTCGCAGTGCAGCGCAAACTGGTGGACACCGGCTGGGATCCCGCACCCGGCCGGCCGAAGCCGACCGGGGTTGAGGCATCCGGCGCCACGGTCACGGCCGGACGCAGCTTCGAGAAGATTCCCGCGCCCGTCGGCGCCCCGACACCACCGCCGCCGCCGGCCTGATCCATCGAGTGAGGAGCTACGCAGGGGGCCTCTCGCAGTTCGCCTGCGAGACTCCTCAGTCGATGCGGTCGTTGCGGTCGGTGCGGTCAAAGGCGATGACCTGCCCGCGGTTGATCGACACCCAGTCGCGGGCCTCGAGATAGGGCCGCAGGGTCCCGACGATCGCCTGCTCGTCGGCGACGCTCTTGGGACGCTGCAGCTCGTAGAGGTGCGGGAACTCGGTCCAGGCCAGCACCGCGTCCCACAGCCGCAGGGCGGCGTCACCGCCAGGCGGGTCGATGAGCACCGGCCCGAACAGGCATTGGCCGTCCGGGAAGAACAGCGTCGGCACGCCGTAGCCGCCCGCGTCGAGCACCCGCCGGTGGTCGGCGAGTACCTCGTCGCCGGTGCTCGGGTCGGCGATGGCTTGATCGACTAAGGCGGGGTCAAAACCCAACTCGGCCAGCAGGTGCCGCGCGACCGCCTTCTCGTGCGGTTTGTGTCCCTCGACGTGCAATGCCCGGGCAGCACGTTGGTACCAGACATCGACATCGGCCATTGACTGGCGGCGCAGCAGCGCACCGATCCGCATCATCGACCAGCCGTAGGACCACTCCCGCTCCCACGGGTGTTTCTTCCCCGCGACCCGATTGACCTCCTCGAGGCTGAAGAACCGCCAATTCACCACCAGCCCGGTCAGATCGCTGACCTCCCGAATCCAGCGGGACGTCTGGTACGCGAACGGGCACATGACGTCGAAATGAAAGTCGATGTAATCGGGCCGGGCGGACACGGACCAACCTTAGTCGGCCCCGCGCGTCGGCCGCGACCTCTTTGCGCCCAGCCGCCGGGGAAGGCACCATGAGCCCCGTCCCAAACGGAATCCAGCAGGGAGTCTCGCGTGGTACTCGTCCTCGTCTACGGCTTGGTGTTGCTGATCAGCGTCTCGCTGTCCGGTCTTGCCGCACGGACGGTGCTCTCCACCGCGCTGCTGTTCCTGGTGGGCGGAGCGCTGCTGGGCCCCGGCGGGCTCGGCGTGGTCAACGCCAGCGACACGTTCGTCGCGGCCCTGGCCGATATCGCCCTGTTCACCGTGCTGTTCACCGACGGTCAGCGGGCCAACCTGCCGGCGTTGCGAGACGGCTGGCGGCTGTCCGGACGGGCCCTGGGACTGGGCATGCCGCTGTCGATGATCGGCGTCGCCATTCCCGCGCACTACCTGGCCGGTCTGGACTGGCCGGAGGCTTTGCTGCTGGGCGCGATCCTCTCCCCGACCGACCCGGTGTTCGCCTCGGCACTCGTGGGCCGCCACGACATACCGCTGCGCCTGCGCAGGCTGCTCAACGTCGAATCCGGGCTCAATGACGGGCTGGCACTTCCGTTCGTGCTGATCTTCCTGGCCATGACCCAGCACGAGAGCTCGCACGTCAGCACTGTTCTGCTGGAGTTGGTCCTCGGTCTTGCCATCGGGATCGGTGTCGCGGTGGTGGTCGCATTGGCCTGGCGCAGCAATATCCTGACCGCCGAGCCCCGACTTCAGCCGCTCGGGCCGGTCGCGATCGCGCTCGTGGTGTACGCGACGTGCCACCTGACCCACGCCAATCCGTACCTGGCGGCGTTCGCGGCGGGGTCCGCGCTGGCCACCCTCGACCATGTCGCGGCGGAGACGTTCGAGCCGTTCGGCGATCTGCTTTCCGAGCTGACCAAGTTCGCGGCCCTGCTGGTGTTCGGCGCGCTCATCACCCCGGAGCGGCTGTCCCATCTGGGATGGCAGGGCTGGCTGCTGGCGGTGCTGGCCATCATGGTGGTGCGGCCGGCCTCGATGCTGCTATCGCTGATACGCACCCCGATGCCCCGCGCGGAGCGGCTCACCGCGGCGTGGTTCGGCCCCAAGGGGTTCGCCTCGGTGGTCTACGGCCTGCTGGTGCTCCAAGCCGGCATACCGAACGGCGAAAAACTCTTCGACCTCATCGCCGTCACCATCGCGCTGTCGATCATTCTGCACTCCTCGACCGACGTCCCCGTGGCGCACCGGCTGCGGATCGAACCGCCCGACCACCTGCCCGCCGGTCACGACCCGGTCGTGGCACCACCCCCCGAGGGGCACGCGCCGGAACACGGGGCACCGGCGAAAAAGGGCGATATCGACCTTTAGCCGACCCCGGCAGACCTCCGACCCGCGCTATTCCCGCATCCGGTGCGTGCGCTCGCGGCTGAGCGTCTGGCCGCGGAAGAAGGCCGGGGCCTTGAGGTTCCAGAAAATCATCAGCAGCACGCCGATGAACAGGCTGAACACCCCGATGATGAACACCGTTCCGATACCGGCGAGCGATCCGGTCGACCCGTACTCCGGGTTGGTCATCCGGTAGGCCTCGATCAAGCCCACCGGGACGAGCACCACCGCTCCGATAGCCGGCAGGATGACCTGTTCCAGTGCGGTGCGCCAGTGCTCGAACGCGGTGTCCCAGAAGTAGACGACCGAGGACACCGCCACCACGGTGTAGTAGGTCATGATCGCGATACCGACGCTGTACACGGTGTCTTCGACGATGCTGTCGCTGACCACGACCAGGCCCCCGTAGATGGCCAGCGTGGTCAGTCCGATGAACCAGGTGGCGAAGGTCGGAATGTGCCGGACTTCGTCGACCGAGCCGAACCGGCTGGGCAGCGCCTTGTAGGTGGCCATCGCCAGGACGCCGCGCACCGTCGCCATCACCGTGGACAGCGTCGCCGAGAACGCCGACAGGCCGACGATCACCGCCGCGATCAGGGCGCCACTGGGGCCCACCGCATCACGGGCCAGGCTGGAGAAGATGTCGTCGATATTGGCTTCGTGGGTGAGGCTGCCCATGCTGCTGTCGTCGATACCGGCATAGGCCAACGCGGCCACGCTGAACACGACGTAGGTGATGACCGTGATGATGATGGCCGTCACACCGCTGCGGCCGGACTGCTCAGCGGTTCCTTGGGTTTCCTCCGACATCGACAGCGCGGCGTCGAAACCCCAGAAGATGAAGACCGCCACCAGGAAACCACCGAGTAGCGCACTGAAACTGGTGATCTCGAACGGGTTGAACCAGTGCCACGAGAACGGTTCAGCGGTGGGGTTACTGTCGTTGCGGGCAATATTGATGCCCAGGATCACCGCGAACAGTGCCAGCCCGCCGTACTGGACGACGGTCAGAACCAGCGTCGTGCGGGAGGATTCTTCGGCACCCCGTGCAACCAGCCAGGTGGTGACCACGATGAAGAGGGCCGCGATCGCGACCTTCAGCCAGCCCGATGGGTTCTCCAGGCCGAACGCCACGGTGGCCGCGTTCACGGTGATCCCGGCGGCGCCGACGCCGGCCAGGATGCTCGACAGCATCAGGGCGAAGCCCCCGATCCAGCCGATATGCGGCATGATCGCCTTGGATCCCCAGGTGAACACCGTGCCCGCATCCGGCGCGGCATCGGTGAGGTGTTTGTAGGCCAGGGCGATGAAGTACATCGGGATGACCGCGAGAATGAAGACGACCGGCATCTGGTAGCCGGCCTCCTGGGCGCCGTGCCCCAGCGCCCCGGTCAGCGAGTATGCCGGCGCGGTCGCGGCCAGACCGATCGCCACCGCACCGATCAGCGAGATCGACCCTTTCTTGAGGCCCTTGGATCTCAGTTCGTGCATCGGCGGGTCGACGACCCCCTCGTCCTGCGCCATGACGCAGATTGTCGCACCTGATGACCCGTCCGGACGGTCGATCAGCCCACGGCGATCACGGTGGCCAGGGCCGCCCCGAACACGACCGTCGGCGCTGCCATCCCGGCGAGGAATCCGAGCCCGAAACGTCGGCCGCCGGCGGCGAAGGCAAGCACGATCTTGACAAGCAGATTGGAGCCCAGCGCGGCGGCGATGGCGACGAGCGCGGTGTCGACACCGATATCACCGGCCGCGGCCAGTGTCGCGACGGCAATCGCCCCGGCGTGGGCGTCGGCGAGTCCGGCGGCCAAGGCGGCCAGTACCGCGCCCTCCGGGCCGAGGACGTCGGCCCCCCATCGGCCGATCAGCAGGGCGAACACCAGCACAGCGGTCAGGATGAGGGCGGGTCGCAGCGCGAACGGTCGGCCGACCGGGATCTGGGCCGGGTCGTGGGTCCGGGCCGCGCCCCGGTAGACGGCGGCCGCGATCACCACCAGGACCGCCGCCGAGGCGAGCACGGCCGGCCACAGCCGGCGCAGCACCTCGGGGTCAACGTAGGCGATGACGACGACCAACTGCACGAAGGTCGCCAGACTCGCAGCCAGGGCGCTGGCCAGCGGTGCCCGCAGGCCCGCCCCGGCCCGGCTCAGCCGTCCCATCGAGGCCGTGGTCGCGGTGGCCGAGACGAACCCGCCGGCCAATCCGGTGACCAGCAGTCCCCGCTCGGGCCCCAGCGCTCGTACCCCGATATAGCCGGCCCACCCGATACCGGTGAGCAACACCACCAGCAGCCACACCTTCTCCGGGTTGAGCACACCGTAGGGACCCAGCGACCGATCGGGAAGCAGCGGCAGGATGACGAATGCCACCACGAAGAACTTGATGGCATCCTCGAGTTCGACCTCGCTGATGATCTCCCGGGCGAAACGGTGAATCCGCTTCTTGGACAACAGCAGACCGACGACCACAACGGCCAGCGCAACCGCCAATGCCTGCCGAGAGTAGGCCAGCGCACCGAGCAGATAGGTGATCAGGGCGGCGATCTCGGTGGTGGTGCCGGGGTCGTCCTCGTTGGTGCGGAAGTAGGCCAACACCACCAGCGCCCCGATCCCGAGCAGGCCCACCGCCACCGCCCAGCCTCCGAATGCGGCGGCGACCGCGCCGAGGAGTGCCAGCAATGCGAACGAGCGGGAGCCGGCCGGAAGCCGCCGGTTGTGGCTGCGCTCGCGTTCCAGGCCCAGCAGCAGTCCGATGGCAAGTGCCACCAGGAACGGCTGCAACTGCGGCCAGCTCATGGCGACCCGGGCTCCGGACCCGTGTACCTCGTCACACCCTGACCCTGTCAGGTTGGGGCGGCTGGCGGAGTACTTCGCCGGCGATGATCATCTTGCGCATCTCGGTCGTCCCGGCACCGATCTCGAGGAGTTCGATGATGCGCGACAGCCGGTTAAGCGACCGGAACCGCCACGTCGTCGAAGACCAGTTCGGCGGTCTGGGATCCCCGCAAGCCCATCTTGACCAGCTTCTGCGCCACCGGGAATCCGGCCGTGGCGGTGTCCACCACGAAGGCCGTGATGCCCTTGCTGCCGCGGTCCCATCCATCACCGGCCCGATCGCCGCACCCAGTATGCCGTGCCGGCCGAAGCCGGCCATCCGGTCCGATCAGGCCGTGAAGTCCGCCGCGGCGACCTCACGCTCACCGGCCCGGATGGCCGCGATGATCCGACCGGCGACCGCCTCCGGCTGGAGGCCTTCGCGCAGCCGGGGCGCGGTCCCGGCGATCGGGCGGTCAGCCAGCCCGGTCTCGGTGTGCGGCGGGCGGGCGTCTGTCACGGAGATGCCGGCGGCGCGCAGTTCGCGGGTCAGCGCACGATCCGCAGCCGTCAGGGCGGCTTTGGACGCGGCATAGGCCACCATCCCGGGCATCGGCTGCTCGGCGACGACCGCGCTGATATTGGCGATGAACCCGCGTGACTCCGTCAGTGCAGGCAGTGCGGCTCGGATCAGCCACAGCGGCCCGAGGACGTTGGTCAGGAACAGATCCTCGATCACCTCGTCACCGGTGTCGGCCAGCGATCCGAACGCGACGACGCCGGCCGCGTTGATCAGCCCGTCGAGCCGGCCGTAGGCGGACAGCGCGGTGTCCACGATCGCCCTGCCGGCTTCTGCATCGCGCAGGTCCGCGGTGACCACCGCGGCGTCGGAACCGAGCTTTTCCAGGGGTTTTCGGTCCCGCGCCGCCAGGGTCAGCCGGGCGCCGGAGTCGGCGAGTTGCCGGGCGATGTGGCGGCCTAGGCCACCGCTGGCGCCCATCACTGCGATCGACGCACCGTCGAGAGAACGTTCAGCCATCCTCATATCCTCACATGGCCGGCTACCGCGCAAGAGGGCTGCCGACGATGAGCCCGCGTCCATGGTTGTCACAGACCGCGGCGCGGCGCGATCGAGTCGGCAATCCGCGCTGGGCGGAAGTCGGTCGACGGGCGGCGTGCGGACTCGTCGCTGACGACGTTCCGGACGGGCGGAGTCCCCCACCGCTTCGGCGGCGGCGAGTACGTCGTCCAGCGTGAGGTAATCGGTCACGCCTCGGCGAG
>JAHZJY010000253.1 GCA_022600695.1 Actinomycetes bacterium
AATCCGGTACAGCCAGGCCTTGAGGTTGGTGCCCTCCCGGAAGGACCGGAATCCGGCGTAGGCCTTGACCATGGTTTCCTGCAGCAGGTCCTCGGCGTCGGTGGGGTTTCGGGTCATCCGCAGCGCACCGCCGTACAGCTGATCCATCAGCGGGATCGCGTCGCGCTCGAACCGCGCGGTCAGCTCGGCGTCGGACTCGGGGGTGTCGGACTCCGGAGTCATCGCGGGGGAAAACCGTCCCTTCTGTGTTGCCCTGTCGTGGCGCCGGCGAACATCTGCGGCCACCTCACGCCGATCCTAGAGGGTGGGCCCGACCGCGTTTCCCGGCCGGCCGGACGGCCGGCATGAAATATTGGCTAGTCCCATGGACCTGCACAACGCTCTCGCCATAACCCTCAGCGTCGCCACCCTGGCGCTGGCCGCGGCGTCGGCGCTGTGGTGGCGCCGTCGGCGGGCCGCTTTTGGCTCCGCGCTGGCGATCCGTGGTTGGCAGCTGTCCCGGTCCGGTGACGAGACCACCGTGGCCCCCACCGGCGGCGACTGGACCATCACGATGACCCGGTCCTACGCCGCCCAGATGTCACCGCCGAGCACGCACGTGGTCGTCAGCACCTGGACGAGTCCGGTCCCGCGGGCTCCAGGGGCGGCGCTGGTGGCCGGGCCGGCCCCGGCACCGGAACTGCGGGACCTGACCGTTGCGCTGTTGGGCTCGGCGACCCCGACGATGACCCGCTGGCTGGGCATCGATCGTGTCAGCGGCGGTCGCCCCCTGTCCGCTGTGGCGGGGGTCGATGACCGGCTGCTGGCATTCGCCACGGCCGGCTATCACCCGGGCTGTTCACTCGCCGGTGTCGCCGACGCGGTCAGCGCCTGGTGTTCGCGCTACGGCTCCGAGCGCGAACAACCCGCGGTGTCGATCGACGACACCGGGGTCTGTGTGCGCATCCGGGCCGACGTTCTGCGCTCGGCGGACCAGATCGACGCATTCGTCGAATTGGGCCTGCGGTGCCGGGACGGCCTCAGCCGGTCGCCGGCGTGACCAGTGCGATTGACCCGGGGCTGTTCGTCACTGCGGCGAAGATCCTCATCGGCACCGTGCTGCTGTCGATCATTTCCGCCCTACTGGCCCGGCGGGGCCTCCCACGGCTGGTCAGCCGGCGGGACCGAGGTGGTGTCGCGGTCGCCTGCGGGATGATCGCGGCGATGTACGTCGGGATCGCCGGGTTCCTGGCGGCGGCCGCCGACGATCACCTGCAGCTCGCCGAAGCACCGCAGGTGCGCAGCCGAGCCGAGTTCATCGACCGGCGCGACGCCGGCCCGACACCCGGCGGGCTGCTGCTGCAGGCCAGCATCAGCGAGCGCAGCCCGGCAGGGGCCGACGGTGTCGTCGCCGACATCCGGCGCCTACCCGACCGGTATCTGCTCGATCTCCCGGGCGGCCCGCCGGTGATCGCCACGGGAATCACATCGGACCGCCAGGCGTGGGCGTGGCCCCGCGACGGGGCCGGCGAACGCGTGCTGCGCCGCGGCGACCCGGTGGTGGTCTGGGGAAGTCTGCAGAAGGGGATGGGTGCCGGCGGGCCGACGTCGGCCACCGGGCTGTCGCAGGTGCGGATGGTCGCGGCCGGCGACATCACCTCGTTCCTGGCCGGCTACCTCCCGGCCGTCGAGCGCACCGGCCGGGTGGTCCTGGGGTTCGCGGCGCTGAACCTGCTGATGGCCGCGGCCATGGCCGCAATCGGGGCCGGGACGCTGCGTCGCCTGACCCGTGATGGCACCGATGCACCGCCGAGGATCACCTGGCGTTCCGGGCCCCGATGACTGTCGTTCCTCCGGGATCTAGGGTGAGGTCATGTCCTTCTCCGGCAAGACCATGTTCATCTCAGGCGCCAGCCGCGGTATCGGCCTGGCGATCGCCAAGCGGGTGGCCGCAGACGGCGCCAATATCGCCCTGGTGGCCAAGACCACCGAGCCGCACCCCAAGCTGCCCGGCACCATCTACACCGCCGCCTCTGAGATCGAGGAGGCCGGCGGCCAGGCGCTGCCGATCGTCGGCGACGTCCGCGACGGTGACTCGGTGGCCGCCGCGGTGGCCCGGGCGGTCGAGCAATTCGGCGGTATCGACATGTGCGTCAACAACGCCAGCGCGATCAACCTCGGGTCCATCGAGGACGTGCCACTCAAACGATTCGATCTGATGAACGGTATCGAGGTGCGCGGCACCTACGCCGTGTCGCAGGCCTGTATCCCGCATATGAAGGGCCGGGCCAACCCGCACATCCTCACCCTGTCCCCACCGGTCCGACTGGAGCCCAAGTGGCTCAAGCCGACGCCCTACATGATGGCGAAGTACGGGATGACGTTGTGCGCGCTGGGTATCGCCGAGGAGATGCGCGATGCGGGCATCGCCTCCAACACCCTGTGGCCGCGCACCATGATCGCCACCGCGGCGGTGCAGAACCTGCTCGGTGGCGATGAGTCCATGAAACGTTCCCGCAAGCCGGAGGTGTACGCCGACGCCGCCTACGCGGTGCTGAGCCGCCCGGCGCGGGAGTACACCGGGCACAGCCTGCTGTGCGAGGACGTGCTGCTGGAGGACGGTGTCACCGACCTGTCGGTCTATGACTGCACCCCCGGTTCGGACCTGGGCGTGGACCTCTGGGTGGACAGCGCCAACCCGCCCGGTTACGTCCAGGCCTGAGCCCGGACGCGCGGCGGGGCTCAGCGCTTACGGCCGAGCCGCCGCCAACCGTGGCCGGCGAACGCCCGCATCACCGCCAGGGCCAGGCGGCTCTGCGTCTTCGGGGAGGAGTACCACAGCAACTCCGAGCGCTGGGCGGGCAGCTTCGGGGCGGTGATGGCCTGTTGGCGGCAGAACTTGATCACCCCGGCGGCGCCGCCGCCGCGGTACCCGATGCCGGAATCCTTCCACCCGCCCAT
>JAHZJY010000254.1 GCA_022600695.1 Actinomycetes bacterium
CTGGTTGCGCACCAGTTCGGTCATCTCCGTGGGCTGAAGATCCAGTGTCTGCTCCCGCCAGCGGCGCGCCAGCAGCGCGGACAAGATCACACCGGCCAGCAGCGCGGGACCGCCCGCCATCAGGGCGAGGCGCTGTTCGTTACGCAACAGACCGTACACCGACGAGGTAGACATCCCGACGCTGACCTCGCCGATCACTTTCTGCGAATCCAATTGCCGCACCGGCACTTTTGCGCGCACCGATGGACCCAGCGTTCCGGTCTGCTCGACGACCTCTTCCCCGCCGGCCAGCACCGCCGACGGGTCGGTGCTGACCATCTTGCCGAGTTCGTCGACATTGGGGTGACTCAGCCGGAGGCCGCGATCGTTGGTGATCACCACGAACAGAACCCCGGTGCCCAACTGAACTCGGTACGCGAGGTTCTGCAGCGGACCACGGGCCAGCTCTTCAGGGGGAGGAAGCTGTTCGTCATACATTGCGACATCGGCGCGCACCGCGGGCGCCGCGGCCAGCACCTGCGCGATCGCCAGCGACCGCTGACCGTACTCGTCGATGAGACGTTTGTGGTATACCACGGCCAGCAGGCCGAATGCGATTCCCAGCGTGAAGATCACCACTGCGAGCTGCAACAACAGGATCTGTGTTGCGAGGCGCACATCGATGCGCCGCTTGCCGGTCATCCCGGCAGCCTAACCGGCTAACTAAGCAGAATGCGCAAAAGCCTGGTCGGTGATCATCTCGGCCCAGTCCTCAGTCAGGTCCGCGGCGTCCGCGAAGGCGCCGCGCAACACCCCGATGTAGTGGTGCACCGAGTGCCGGCCCTCCGCGGTGTCGGGGAAGGAGACGGTAACGCTGGTGTGGTCGGCATGCCGGATGATCCACGCGTTGATGCCACCGTGCGAGAGATTGTCCAGGTAGATTCCGAGCCGGTTCGCCTCGGCGTCGGCCAGTTTGCGGAAGTCCAGCAGCGACACCATCATCGCGGGGTTGCTGGACGGTGTGACCCCGAGTTCCTCGGGCGAAAGCAGGTCCAGGACCCGCTGGAACGGAATCGCGGACATGTGCCGGTTGGCGTCGAAGGACTTCTGCGCGGCCCGAGCCGTCTGGGCGAAGTCACCGCCGTGGGTCGGCACCGAGACCGGGAACAGGCTGGCGTACCAGCCCGCGCTCAGCGACTGCGCGCCGGTACGGGTATCGGACGGGGTGAAACTGTTGAAGATCTCCGTTCCAGTGAGCTCGTGGTCGGCCAGTGCCGCACAGGCCATCACCCCGCCACTGAACCGCGTCCCCGCCGCGCGGCAGGCGGCCTCGAACCTCTCGGTCTCCTCGGCGTCGAGGATGTCGAAGGTCACCACACCACCCGCACTGCCTGCTGAGGTATCGCCCAGCGGCAGGGGAAAGCTGGGCCAGTTGCCGTCGGCATCGCGGGCGAATTCGACCCAATCCTTGATCGGCCGTGAGTCCGGCGTCGTCGCCGCAACCTGCAGGCCTTGCCGTGCCGTGTGGTCCCGATAACCACCGGCTTCCGGCAGCGGGTTGGGAAAGCGATAGACCTTCGCCTGGTAGCTGAGGTGGATATCGCGGTAGATCAGACCGGCCGAGGTTCCGTCGGTGTGCAGGTGATCGATATTGGCGTAGACGGTGAAGTGGTCGGCCTTCTGGATCACACCGAAGGTGAAACAGTCCCACTCCAGCGTGCCGGGCGTGGTGGTCAGCACATGGGTGCGGATGTCGTCCTCGTCCATGAAGCCCAGCGCGGCCGGGACGAATTCGATGCGGTCGGGATCATCGACGGTGCGCCGAGTGATGGTCTCGGCCTCGGCACCCTCGACAGCGAAGGCGCTGTGGTAGGTGTCGTGACGCCGGATGTGGAGGTTGATCGCCTCGGTCATGGCAGCGATGTCGCACCACCCGTCCACATCCCACGAGGCCATGATCAACCGGGGCACGTCCCGGCCGAGATCCTTGGCGAAGTGGGCGGTCCGCAGATGCTGCGCCTGCTGGAAACTCGGCGGGAGCGGGTCGGAGTCGGCGCACGCCATGATTTCGCGGCTGGCCGGCGACGCGGTCCACGTGGTCACCGGCCCACTCCCGGGCTGCCAGGACCTGTGCGAACCAATGGCGACCATTTCAGAAACTCCTTACGCTGCGGTAATTAACCTTTCGATGAACGTAGGAGCGGCGTTACCGGATGTCGTGCTTGTGCTCGCTGGCTGCGAAATGTGCGATAAAGACCCTTTTGCGCATTGTGCTCACAACGTCGGCGGCGCGGCTCGCGTTGTGACAGCATTGGGGCCGAGATGGCTGCAGAACGCCGAGGTGCCCCCGATCCACATGAGCTGGTCGCGGCGCTGACGGAGGAGAACCGACTGCTGAGCCGTCGACTCGAGCGCGAACGGCGGATCCGCCTCCAGGCGGAGGGGATCGCCGAACAAGGACTGCGCGACCTGTATCTGAGGCAGGTGCGCCTGGAGACACTCTCGGCGCTCGCCCAACAACTGTCGGCTGCCCTGACCCCGCCGGACATCGGCGCGGCGCTCTCGAATCAGGTGCTCACCGCGGCCGGCGCCACGACTCTGGGCCTGGGCCTGGTGTGCGCCGACGGACGCGATGTGCAGTGGGTCACCATGACCGGATACTCCCGCGAGGCGTTCGACGAGTTCGCCGGCGGCGTCCCGTTGAACGAACGTACAGTCCCCACCGACGCGATCCGATCGCGCCGGCCGATCGCGGTTCACACCCGCGCCGAGTACGCCCACACCTACCCGGACGAGGTGCACTGGTCGCGCCTGAGCGGGGCCGAGTCGACATTGGGCTGGCCGCTGACAGCGGGTGCAGAGCCGGTCGGTGTCCTACTTCTGGGGTGGTGTGAGCCACAGCCGCTCGACACCGCCCAGCAGTCCTTCATCTCGGCGGTGGCGACCATGGTCGGTCAGGCGCTGGTTCGCGCCCGCGTCTACGCCGATGAGCATGCCCGCGCGGCAATCCTGCAATCGGCGGTGCTGCCGAACAACCCGGTAGAGACCCCTGGTCTGGACGTCTGCGTGACCTACGAACCCGCTGATGTCTCCCAGGGACTCGGTGGAGACTGGTACGACGTCATGCCCCTGCCCGGGAACCGCACCTATCTCGCGGTGGGTGATGTGGTCGGCCATGGATTGTCCGCGGTGGAAGATATGGCGCAACTACGCAGCGCCGGTCGCGCGCTGGCCCACCAGGGCCTGCCGCCCACAGCGCTGCTGACCAAACTCAACGGCTTCACCCGTGATGCCAGCCACGGCAAGTTCGCCACCATGGCGGTGGCGATCCTCGATCGCAACAACTGTTCACTGTGCTACGGCACGGCGGGTCATCCGCCGCCGCTCTACCGACGGTCGGCCACTGGTGAGGTGGTGAGGCTCTCCGATGCCCACGGCCCGGTTCTCGGACCGGTGCAGGCCGCCACCTACACCGAGAAAACGCTGCGGGTCCGGCCCGGAGACATCCTGATGATGTACACCGATGGTCTGGTCGAGTCCCGCGAGATGGATATCGAGACCGGTATCGCCGGGGCTGAGCGCACCGTCGCCGGCTGGAATCCCGACTCCGAGGCCGGCCGGATCTGCGGGCTGATGCGCGAAATGCTGTCGACCCGGCACCGGACCGATGACGTCTGCGTCGCCGTCGTCCGGTTCACCGACACCGAACTGTTTCCGGGGAGAGAACCGAACTTCCCGGGTTGACCGGTTCCCGATAGTCGGTGCAGCACATCCGCACGGGCGAGATCAGCGATCCAACGCGGGATTCAGATGTCCCACGGCCTCGGGTTTCCCTGGTGGAGCTAAGGGGACTCGAACCCCTGACCCCCACACTGCCAGTGTGGTGCGCTACCAGCTGCGCCATAGCCCCAGTCGTGGTCACGAAGCTACACCACCGCCCGATCCGCCTCAAAACCTCCCCGGCCCCGCAACCA
>JAHZJY010000255.1 GCA_022600695.1 Actinomycetes bacterium
CCGATACCTTCTTGGCCGGCGCCGGTGACGTCGCCCCGGCGTTGTCCTCAGGCCCGTTCTGCGGGTCTGCCATCGGCCGCTCCTTAGTTTCACGCGCGGCGCCCCGCCGCGCATCGGTGCCGGACCCCATCATGCCAGGGGTCGTTCCCATGACTTGCGGCGCAGCCCCCGGGCGGCCGCTGAAGCGATCAGCGCCACTGCGCCAACGATGAATGGCCACACCGGAATCCGGTCGTACGGGGCCGGTGGCGACGCCTGGGGACCCGGTGCCCGGTGCCGTCACGGTGAACGCCCGGGAGCCAATGACGACATGTCCGTCCGCTGACGTCACCCGGTAGTTCACCGTGTAGCGGCCGGCGGGACCGAGCGGACGGACATCGACGCCGACCACCGCGCCGCGCACCTCCACGCCGCCCGCGGACCAGAGATCGCCGTCCGGTCCGATGACGGTCATGGCGTCGAACGCCGGTTGCAGATCCTCGTTGACGGTTGCGCCGACCCGGGCCGGCGGTGATGAGCAGCGCCCGGACCGCACCCGCAGCAGCGCCGCGAGTGCTACAGCACTCCCAGTCGGGCCATGATGTCAGCGTCGATCCCGTCGAGTTGCTCGCTGATGGAGGCCTGGGCGGTGCGCCGCCCAGGGCCGGGCATGTTCTCCGCAGCCGTTACGGCGGCGGACAGTGCCGCGAGCCTGTCGGTGACCGCCGACACGAACTGCCTGGTCTCGCCGTCCTTGGGATTCTTCTCGCTGACCAGGCGTAGCGATTGCTCGGCTCCGGCGATCCGGGCCGAGAGCCGGCCGCCATGGCCGGAGAACTGGCCTAGCTGAGTCAGTGGCACGCCGAGGCGGTCGGCGCGCCGTTCGTCGATGGCCCCGCGCGCGGCGATCGCCGCCCGGTAGGCGACCGGCACGATCACCGGTGCGAGTAGTCGGGCGGCCGTCATGGTGCGACGGATCCGGGCCGGTGCCAGCAATTTTCCCTCCCGGGCGGTCCGGAGTTCGGTCTCGGCCACCTTTATCGCCGTACGGTCGATATCGCGCTGGGACTTCAGTTGGGCCTTCACCGCCTTGCCCTCTGCCCGTTCAGCGGCCCTGATGCGCTTGCGCTCGTTCTTGGCGGCGAGCTTGGCTTCCATCTCTGCCTTCGCCTTGAGAGCACGGGCTTCGGCGCGCCTGGTCGCTCGGCTCTTCCGCTTGGTGAACAGGCCCATCGCAAATGCCTTTCGAGTAGGTGGCGGGCGGTTGCCCGATGTGCTGCCGACTGCGTCGTAAACCCTAGCGCCCCGGCCAACCGGTGATATCCGGACCTGCGGATATGCCACAATCAGCGGGTCGCCGCAAACCTGGTGCCAGATGGCGCCAGTTCCTGTCGAGGAGCATTCGTGAACCGGTGCCGATCGTGCGTTGCGGTGATCGCCGGGGTGATCACCGCAGGTGCGCTGTACGGCGGGGCCGGGACGGCCCTCGTGCCGCCTGCATCGGCCGATCCCGCGGACTCCGGCGAGAGCGCCGGTGACGGCAGCGCCGCTCCCGCCACCCGCGTCAACAGCAACGCCCCCGGTCCGCGCCGCCCGGGGGTTCGCGTGGCCTCCCCGGTCCGGTCCTTCCCGACCGCGGGCGTTCGCCGGGAACGACACGTATCTGACGGCCCGGTCCGACCACCACCGGGCAGGGCCGCAGAGGAGGCGAAGGGCGGCCCCACTGAACAGTGGTGGTGCTCCTGGTGGGTGACCGTCGAGCCGGTCCGGCCGCCGCTGCCGGCCGCGGTCGATAATCGGGGGCTGATCCTCGTGCCGGGGCCGGTGTCGGTCTCGCCGCCGGTTACCCGTCTGGTGGGCGGGGTGTCGCTTCAACTGCCCGGCCCCGAGATCCTGTCGGCGCCGGCCGCCGCCGGGGGCACTGCGCCGGTTCAGGGGCCGCCGGTTCAGGGGCCGCCGGCGTCGGGCCCGCAGGGACGGGTTGCCGCGGAGCGGCCGGCGGCGGTGGCACTGGCCGGACCGCCGAACCGGTCATCGGGACCGTCGGCGCCGAGCAGTCGGCCGCCCAGCGCCGGACCCGCGGTGTCGGTGCGCCTCGGCTATCCGGAGTACCTGAGGCGGGCCGATATCACCGGACTGGCGTTGGTCGCGCTGCCGGGGCTCGCGGCGCTGCTGGGTCTGACGGCAATCGGCGGTGTGCTCGGCTACCGCCAGGCCAAGGCGGGTTATCTGTTGCGCGCCGCCACTGCGGGCCGGTTCCTGCGATGACGGTCGACCGGAGCGTCACCAGCGCGGTGAACGACGTGCTCGCGTTGGCGCCCCGGCGCGGCGCGGTGCAGCTGGCCGGCCTGGTGTCCGCCGTCGGCGCCCACCGCGGACGGTCCATCGAGGTCTGTGCGGCCGAACTCCCGCCGGGGGTCTCAGGGCAGTGGCGCCAATACGCCGAGCGCGATGAGTTCCTGATCCAGGACGGGCTGCCCACCGCCGATCGCACCCTGGCCCATGAACTCGGCCATCTGGTTCTCGGACATGAGGGGATCCCGGTCGCCGAGGCCGCCCGGGGATCGACGGAGTTCGCCGGCGACGATCTGATCAGCTACATGCTGAACCAGCGCACCGGCTGTATGGGACCCGGCGGTGACGATGTCGAGCAGCAAGCCGAGGACTTCGCCGCCCTGTTGCTCTACCGTCTCGGCCGGCTGCGCAGTGACCGGTCGTCGATCGTGCAGGTCCGCCTCGGCGAGGCGTTTGGTTGATCGTCTGGATCATCGCCGGTCTGCTGGGGCTGGCAACCGGGTTGAGGATCGGATGGGCGCTGGTCAACCAGCAGTCGCTGGTCAGCAGCGCGATGATCGTGGCGCTGGGCAGCCTGGCCGTGCTGGCGGCGCTGAACTGGCCTCCGCTGACCCTGCTGGTCGACACCGCGCTGCGCTGGCCGAATATCTCCGTCGGCCTGAGCCAACTGGCGCTGGTGGCCTCGGCCGCCGGAAGTTGCGTCATGATCACCACCGTCGCCTCCGCCCGCGGTCCGGCTGCCACCCGGCGGCTGGCCGTACTCCAGTACAGCCTGGCGGCATTGATCGCGGCCGTCACTCTGGTGCTGTTCCTGACCGGTGAGCGGCAGCCGGAGATGGCGCCGCGGGAGTACCTGGCCCGGAATCTGGGCACGCCGAATACCGCGCTGGACTGGCTGGTGCCCCTGCTCTACGTGCTGATGGTGCTGACCCTGGTGTCCTGGGTCGGTGCGCGGCTGTCCAATCCCAGCCGCCGCGGCCTCGCGCTGTTGGTCTTCACCTGCGGGATCGCCCTGATCGTCGCGGCCAGCGCTTTCCTGCTGATCGGTGCGGTCCTCAGGACCGAGGCGGCGACCCACCTGACCGGCGTCGGAACCGCCGCCACTCTGCTTTTGTGCGCGATGGTCGTGGTCGCCGTGGGCGCGTTGCTGCCGGCAGTCGAGGATTGGGTGGGCGCGCGCCGCGAACTTCGACTCATCGAGCCGTTGCGGCGGGAGATGCAGGGCCGCCAGCCCGATATCGGTATCGGGGTGCGGCCCCGCGGCCCGCTGGTATTCCGGGTTGCGGAGCGGCTTTCGCTGATCTCCGACGCGCTGTATCTGGAAGGGGTGCTGGCTCAGCAGGATCCCGGACAGCCCGGCCCCGGCACGGACCCGCCGGTGGGGGTCAGCCCCGCGGCGCAGGCCCTCGCCGTCGCCCGGTGGATCGGGGCTGGCCGCGACCGGACTTCCGATGCCTACCCCGGCCGGGGTTGGTTGCGCCAGCCCGAGGGATGCTCGGACCGCGAGTGGATCCTTGAGATCGCCGATCAGTACCGGACTCTCGACAGCACCAAGAGCTAGATGTCGAGCCGCTCCCGTCGGCGGAGCTCGTCGACTTTTTGAACGACGTCCTGCTGGGCAGCCGGGGACAACCCGACGGTGCGCGCGGCGATCCGGCGTACTCCCTCATCGCG
>JAHZJY010000256.1 GCA_022600695.1 Actinomycetes bacterium
CCACGCCCCACGACGAGCGGTAGATCAGTACGCCGATGGCGACGGCGATGATGGTCGAGATGAGCAGAGTCTGAACGACCAGGCTCATGTGTTGATAGGCGAGGAACGACAAGACCGTCCAGCGGTCCCGTACGAACTCGAGCAAACCCATTAACGACCAGACGCCTCACTGTTTCGTTTCGACCGATCCTTTCGGCCCACCCGCGCATCTTCCGATTCACGTCCAACCTATCCCCATCACCAGCCGGCGGGGGACAATCCGCCCGAACGGGGACCCGACCTGATGCGTGCCGGGCACGGTTGGCGGCAGTCTAGAAGTCCCAGTCCTCGTCCTCGGTGTTGACGGCCTTGCCGATCACATACGAGGACCCCGAACCGGAGAAGAAGTCATGGTTCTCGTCGGCGTTGGGCGACAGTGCGGACAGGATCGCGGGGTTGACGTCGGTCTCGTCCCGGGGGAACAGCGCCTCGTAGCCGAGGTTCATCAGGGCCTTGTTGGCGTTGTAGCGCAGGAACTTCTTGACATCCTCGGTCAGGCCGACCTGATCGTAGAGGTCCTGGGTGTACTCGGTTTCGTTGTCGTACAGCTCGAACAGCAGCTCATAGGTGTAGTCCTTCAGCTCCGCACGGCGAACCTCGTCCTCGAGGGCCAGTGCCCGCTGAAACTTGTAGCCGATGTAGTAGCCGTGCACTGCCTCATCGCGGATGATCAGCCGGATCATGTCAGCGGTGTTGGTCAGCTTGGCCCGGCTCGACCAGTACATCGGCAGGTAGAAGCCGGAGTAGAACAGGAAGCTCTCCAAGAGCGTGGAAGCGACTTTGCGCTTGAGTGGATCGTCGCCGCGGTAGTAATCCATGACGATATGGGCTTTACGCTGAAGGTTCGGATTCTCCTCCGACCAGCGGAAAGCGTCGTCGATGTCGGCTGTGGAGCACAGGGTCGAAAAGATCGAACTGTAACTCTTGGCGTGGACGGACTCCATGAACGCGATATTGGTCAACACCGCCTGCTCATGCGGGGTCGCCGCGTCCGGGATCAGGCTGACCGCGCCGACGGTGCCCTGAATGGTGTCCAACAGGGTCAGCCCGGTGAACGCCCGCATGGTCAACTGCTTCTCGGAGTCGGTCAGGGTGTTCCATGACGGAATGTCATTGGACACCGGAACCTTCTCGGGCAACCAGAAGTTGCCGGTCAATCGTTCCCAGACCTCAGCGTCCTTCTCGTCCTGTACCCGGTTCCAGTTGATCGCCGATGCACGGTCGATCAGCTTGATTCCATTGCTCACCTGGGAACCTCACTTCATTTGCCGCCGAAAAACAGAGGACATTGGAGATTTTGGTCGTCGGAGACTTGATGTTGGAGTTTTCCGCCGACAACCGAACACTACCCCTGGGGTCGGACAAGCGGAGTGAGCACAACAAGTTGTGTTTTGGCGTGTCGCGTCATCAGCTGACCGAGGCGGGGCGCGGGGTGGCGCTGCGCACTGGGCGATCAGGGTCCAAGTCGATGCCCAGAAGGTCGGCAGTGCCCTGGATGGTCCCCAACATAATGGTGGTCAGGTGCGCCACGAACTCCGCCGACGGCATCCGCCGCGGACTGTCCCGGTCGCTACCGAGCCACCAGTCGGTGGCCGCCGAGGCCGATCCGAAAGTCGCCGCGGCGGCAAGTTCCAGTGCCGCGGCGTCCAGTTCGGTTCCGCGCATTTCGTTGTTGAACATCTGGGCCATCGCCATGGTGATCTCGCGACCCTCGTTAACGCCGCGGGTGGTCGACTCGGCCGGCTCCGGGAAACGCCCCCGCAGGATGAAGCGCAGCACGTTGGGGTGCTCATCAACCAGGTCGACGTACTCGGCAACGCTGTGGCGCACCACCTCACGGGTGGACTCGGTGGCGAAGTCGATGGTGGGGAAGATCGCCGCGATCAACATGTCGCGCAGTCGCTTCCCGATAGCAGCGAACAGGTCGGCTTTATCGTTGAAGTGCCGGTAGATCTTCGGCTTGGCGGTACCCGCCTCGGCAGCGATCTCCTGCAGGCTCACCTCCGGGCCGCAGCGGTCGATCGCCCGGAAGGCGGCGTCGACGATCTCGCTGCGCACCTTCTTGCGGTGATCACGCCAACGTTCGGTGCGCGCGTCGACCTTGCCCGAAGCAGGCGCCGTAAGAGCACGTTTTCGCACCTTCAGCACTGTACTGCCCGGTCCGGACGTCCAGTGTCGGAACGGGCACGGCTAGCATCGACCACGAGCCAACACGGCGAGACCCAACACGACGAGACAAGGCCGGAGACTGTGACCGAGCAATTCGACCTGGTGATCGCGGGGGGCGGCCCGTCCGGGTCGGCGGCCGCCTGGCAAGCCGCACAGACCGGCGCCAAAGTTGTGGTCCTGGACAAGGCGGCATTCCCCCGCGACAAGCCTTGCGGTGACGGTCTGACCGCGCGGGCGGTCAGCTATCTGCAGAAGATGGGCCTGGCCCGGGAAGTCGCGGCTTTCCACCGGATCAACCGGGTCACGGTGTTCAGCCCGTCGAGTTGGGAGTTGTCATTCCCGAAGCGTCCCGGCATGCCCGATCATGGGGCCACCGTCAGCCGCACCGAACTCGACACCATGTTGCTCAAACACGCCGAGTCGGCGGGAGCTGTGGTCCGGGAGGGTGCCGAGGTGGCCGGACCGGTCACCGACCAGCGAGGACGGGTCATCGGGGTCACCCTCAAGAGCGGGGAGCAGGTCCTCGGTGACGCGGTCATCGCCGCCGACGGCGCCTACTCCCCGATCAAGCGGGCCCTGAAACTGGACTCCCAGTACAACGGTTATTCCGCGATCGCGATCCGCGCCGAGATGGATGCCGAACGGGCCGACTCGGACAGTATGGACATCTACCTGAAACTTCAGTTCCAGGGCGATCAATTACCCGGGTACGGCTGGGTGTTCCCAATGGGCGGCGGCCGGCTCAACATCGGCCTCGGCTACATCAACAGTTACCAGGACTGGCAGTCCATCAATGCCACCCAATTCCTGGGCGATTTCATGGGCACCCTGCCACGGGGCTGGCAGTTGCCGTCCATCGAGGAACTCAAGAAG
>JAHZJY010000257.1 GCA_022600695.1 Actinomycetes bacterium
AGCACATAGAACAGGTGCAGGGCAATCGGCGTACCGAACCCGACCTCCGCCCAGTGCCGGGCCATCGGCCGGATCCTTTCCGAGCGAGTGCCTTTGCTCCACTCCTCGAAATCGACCACGGGTACTTCCTGCTTGAGAAAACCCACGCCTCCTTCATAACCGCGAGCAGACGCATAAGCCCCCGTTTCGGGTGGAAAATACGCAAGTTTGCGTCTGCTCGCGGGGTGGGATCAAGTCACCGGAGACCATCGATGACACCGATAAGCCGATCGAGATAGTGATCGACATCAATGATCGACGGGTCGGCGCGGACGCTGATCGCGACGGTGTCACCGATCCCGTGCACCCCGTGGGTCAGCCCCATCATCGGCGACAGTGCCGGAAAACCCGCGGTCATCAGTACCCGGTTTCCGCCGAACCTCAGATCGGCCGGCCCACGATTGACGCTGGAGACCACCGTATGTCCGGAGACGTGAGCCGGCCGCGCATCGGCATCGAAACGGCCGACGCCCCAGCGCAACAGCGGGGCCGGCACCGACGCGAACGCTGCGGCGGACGCCCGCAGCGCCGGATGTGCGCCGCGCCGGCGGTGGGCGGCGAGTTGCGCCGAGATCCGTTCGGCCCGGCTAAGCGGGTCGAGTTCCGGGAACAGGTCAACACTGACACTACGAAAGTTGTTGTGCGCGTGCAGTGCAGCTCCGGTAGCCATCGGAACCTCGGCACCGAGCCGACCGATGTCCTGACCCCGGTCAGCGAGGTACCCGCCGAGTGCACCGGCGACGGCTACCAGGGCACCGACGGTGACGGTAGGTCCGGGCAGCCGACTGCGGTCGAGAACCATGGTGCGAACGGCGGCCTCTTGCCGGGGTCCGGTATTGATATCCAGAATCGGGCGGGGCCGCCCGGGCGGGTCGACGAGGCCGGTATCGGTCTCGCGCACCAGGCGCCGGTGCGCGCGCGCCGCAACCGCCGCTCGCCACAGCAGCACACCACGATCGGGCCGCCCCACGGCTGGCGCCGACGGCCGGCGGCCCAGCAGTGCGGCGGCCAGTGCCGCGGATCGGACACCGTCACCGAGTGCATGCGATATCTGGACCACGACGACCGAACCGGCTACCGGCGAGCCGAGCACCGGCGTGGGGATTCCGAGCACCTGCGGCCAGATGTGCACCCGCCAGGCCATCCGGCCGGAGTCAAGCTGGACCAACCGTCCCACCCTGTCCAGGCAGTCCTGCCAGTCCAGCCCGGTCCCGTCGTACACGACGCACTGCTCATCGGCCGGTCCCACCGGTTCCCATCGCGGGTAGCGCCACCTGCTGTCGTCGACCGCACGCAGGCTCAGTTCCGGACAACTCTGCACGTTGCTGCGCACACAGGCGATGGCCGCGTCGACATCGTCCGGCGTCCCGTCGAATGCGTACAGCAGGAACTGATCGTTGGGAACCGTCCCCGATAGCCAGAGCAACTGCGCATCGGCGGCCGCCATCTCTCGCATGCCGCCATTGTCGCCGGTCTAGGATTCGCCCATGCTGCCTGCCGCGCTGGTCACCGGGGCGTCATCGGGAATCGGCACCGAGATCGCCCGTGAACTACACCGGCGCGGAAGGTACGTGCTGCTCGTGGCCAGGCGAGCGGACCGGCTGGGCCAACTGGCCGCCGAACTCGGTGAGCGCGCCTCGGCGATGCCGGCCGATCTTTCCAGCCCGGCCGAGCGAGCATCGCTACCTGAGCGGGTGGCCGCACTGGGACTGCAGGTAGACATGCTGGTGAACAACGCCGGGCTGGCGGCCATGGGACCTCAGCAGCGCGCCGACCCGGCCGCCGAACTGAACGTCGTCGAGGTCGATGTCGCGGCGGTGGTCGATCTGTGTATCCGTTTCGTCCCCGGCATGGTCGGTCGCGGCTCCGGCGCTGTGCTCAACGTCGCATCGGTCGGCGCTTTCGGGCCACTGCCCGGCGGAGCGGTGTACGGCGCCGCCAAGTCGTTCGTGCTGTCCTATACCCACGCGTTGCGGACCGAACTGACCGGCACCGGGGTAACGGTGGCCGCCCTGTGTCCGGGACCTGTCCATACCGGCTTCGGTGAGCGGGCCGGGTTCCCTGACGATGAGGCCGAGAAGCTGATGCCGAGACCGCTGTGGGTGCCGGCGCGTGATGTCGCCCGGGCCGGGATCGACGGACTCGCCGGTGGACGAGCAGTGATCGTGCCCGGCCGGGTGAACCGGATAGCGGCTGCGCTGAACTACCTGACTCCGAGGCGACTGCTACTGCCCCTGCTTGCTCGCGGTATGCCGCAGCTCAAATCGGATCGGTAGGCATCCTGAGGAACTCGACGATCCGCCGGCCGACCTCCTCGGGTTGTTCGAGTTGCAGGAAGTGCCCCGCATGTGGCACCACGGCGGCGACGCTCCCCGCAGGAAGCCCCGCGGCGGCATGGGGCGTCAATTTCGCTGTGACACAACCGTCGTCGGCGCCGTGCAGGTACAGCGTCGGCAGTCGCGGCGGCTCGGTCCACCATCGGTGCGCTTCGGCGTAGCGGGCCGGGGGCCGCTGGTTGCGAAGAGTCGCGCGATAGGGGCCGAGTGCGGCTCGCCAGCGATCCGGCGCCCCGATCGCGGCGTCGACGTGCCGGAGATCCTGAGCGGCCGGGTACCCCGGAGACCAGCGCCGCCACAGGAGCGGCACGATCCACGCCTCCGACCGCTCCGGCGCGAACGGAAGCTGAAAAAAGCCCATGTACCAGCTGCGGATCAGTTGACGGGGAATCAACCGGAACAGATGCGGGCTGCCGGCGCGCAAAGTCGCCGCGGGTGGTACCGACATCACCACCGCCTTACGGAACGGACTGTCGGGCATCGCGGCCAGACCGGTCGCGGCGATGGCGCCCCAATCGTGACCGATCACCACGTCATCGGCGCCCGGATTGCTCGCCGCGTGTACCTGCAGCGCGTCGTCCATCAATGCGCCGAGGTGGTACGCGCCGTCCGCCGGCAGCGAAGAAGGCACATATCCGCGCATGAAAGGCGCTATCACCCGGTAGCCGGCCGCCACCAGATGCGGTGCCAGCTTCCGGAAACCGTAGGCGGTATCGGGAAATCCGTGCAGGCACAGCGCAATCGGGCCATCGCCGGGCCCCCAGGTCAGCGCCCGCAGCTGCACCGCGGGAGCGGCCACGTCCATCCAGCGCGGTTCGGACATCTCCGCTCCCCTCAGCTACACACCCGCAAGTCCGGCCGCCGGCTAGATCGGCTCAAAACCTGAGATCAGCCAGCGCCCGTCGACCCGCTCCATACTGACCCGCACGCTGGAGTTGGTTTCGATCGGGGCGGCCTTTCCGGCCGCCGTGGTCAGATCGACATAGGCCAGCACCACGACCCGCTCGGGCTCGGCCGACACCACCGCGGCGGCCGGTACCCGAGCAGCGGCGGTGACATCCTCGCGTATCGCTTTCGGCACGACGACGGTCCGAATCAACTGCGTGTAATCGTCGAGAAACTGTCCGGTCAACCGTTCCTGAGCGGTCGCCTCGAGATCCCGCTCCGCGGTACCGGGCTGGTAGCTGAGGATGGCGACAATCGAGTCGAGGGCCGCCAGCACAGCCTCGTTGCCGGCACGTTCGGCGCTGCGGCGCTCGGAAGCATCCCAGAACAACCAGACCGCACACAGGGAGAGCAGCACCACCAGGACCGGAACCGCCAGACGAAGCGCGCGTCCGGGCTCGATACGGGTCACGAGATGAACTCCACGGCGGAGACCTTGAACGTCCCACCATCTGTGATGACGCTCACCCGGGTGCGCCAGCTTTTGGGTTGCTGTTCGGGGGCTCCGAGGTTGGACGTCATCACGATCAGGGACACCAGCACGCGGCCCCGGTCGCCGTCGACGGACTCCACCCCGGACTCGACGACGGTTCCGACGGACTTCGAGGCCACTTTGCGCGCCGCATCCTTGAAGGACTCCGCCCGCTGGGCGAAATCGTCGCGGAACTTCCCGGTGGAGGTATCCAGGATCCGTTGCACGTCATCGTCGATCCGCTCATGGTCGACAGTGGTCAACGCCAGGACGCCCGCCCGCCCGGCCGCCACCATGGATTCGCGAATCTGCTCGCCACGGCGAACCTGGACGTCCTGCCAGCCCAGTATGGCGGTGAGCAGCACCAGCGCCACAACTATGACGATTACCGCACGGCGACGGCGCCTGCGCGCCGTCGGCAGCGGCGGCGCGGTGTCCCCGGGGGTGTCGTCTACCACCGGGTCGGCAACCGAAAACTCATCGCCCCGGCCGGCTCCGTCGGCCCCGGTGGCCTGATCGGCCATGGCGGCTCCTCTGCGAACGGTGCGGCATGCGCCCGCACTGGGCCGAAAGGCTACCGCCATCCCGCACCGGTAACGTGCGGTGCACACCCGCCGGAGAGGAGGCGCTCGTGGGCGTCGCGACCGTGGAGTTCCGGGGCGATGGGGACCTGACCCTGGTGGCCGACGAGTGGAACCGCGATGTCGCCGATCCCGAGCGACCGACCATCCTCATGCTGCACGGTGGCGGACAGAACCGGCTTTCCTGGAAGAGAACCGGACAGGTGCTGGCCGACAGGGGCTTGCACGTCATCGCCCTCGACGCTCGTGGCCACGGCGACAGTGATCGGGCGCCGAACGCGGAATACACCCTCGACGCCCTGGTCCGCGACGCGGCCGCCGTGGTCGATCAGATCGGTCGTCCGGTAGCGCTGATCGGGGCCAGCATGGGCGGGATGACCGGAATCCTGCTTGCGAATCAACTTGGGCCGCAGCAGGTTAGCAAACTCGTCCTCGTCGACGTGGTCCCGAGATTCGAGCAGGAGGGCACCTCCCGCATCGTGGACTTCATGTCCCGCCATGTGCACGGGTTCGCAACCCTCGACGATGCCGCGGACGCGATCGCCGCCTACCTCCCGCATCGGAGGCGGCCCAGGAGACTCGACGGCCTCACCAAGAATCTGCGCCACCGGGACGGCCGGTGGCACTGGCACTGGGATCCCGCATTCGTCACATCTCCCTCCGGCGAATCGTTTGCTGAGGTGGACGTTCTGGAGCGGGCGGCGATCGGGCTGGAAATCCCGATCCTGCTGATTCGCGGCAAGCTGTCCGATGTGGTTAGCGAGGAGGGCGTCGCCGACTTCCTGGCCAAGGTGCCGCGAGCGGAGTTCGTCGAGCTCTCCGGTGCGGGCCATACCGCAGCCGGTGACGACAACGATGCATTCACCGACGCAGTCGTGGGATTTGTCACGGCGTAGCGCACCCGGTTCCGTGCTGCACGCTGCTCCGCCTCACCCGGTGGCCGGCTCAGACGTTGAACCGGAACTCCACCACGTCGCCATCGGCCATCACATAGTCCTTACCCTCGATCCGGACCTTGCCTGCGGCTTTCGCCGAGGCCATGGACCCCGCGGCAGTGAGATCGTCGAACGACACCACCTCGGCCTTGATGAAACCCTTCTCGAAATCGGTATGGATCACCCCGGCTGCGCGCGGCGCGGTATCGCCCTGGTGGATCACCCAGGCGCGGGCCTCCTTGGGGCCGGCGGTCAGGTAGGTCTGCAACTTCAGCGTGTGAAATCCCGCGCGGGCCAACGCATCCAGACCGCGTTCGTGCTGTCCGATCGACTCCAGCAACTCGGCGGCGGACTCGTCGTCGAGTTCCTGTAACTCGGCTTCGATCTTGGCGTCGAGGAAGACCGCCTCGGCCGGCGCCACCAACGCGCGCAGGTCGGCCATCCTGGCCTCGTCGCCCAGGACGGACTCGTCAGCGTTGAATACGTACAGAAAAGGCTTGGTGGTCAGCAGGTTCAACTCGCGCAGCAGAGCGGCGTTCCCGGCGGCCCCGGCGAACAACGTGGTACCCGCGTT
Organism: Actinomycetes bacterium; assembly: GCA_022600695.1. GTDB lineage: Bacteria > Actinomycetota > Actinomycetes > Mycobacteriales > Mycobacteriaceae > Mycobacterium. Next base: position 5,883 of record JAHZJY010000257.1, read on the forward strand.
GAGTACCTGCTGGGCGACAACCGCGGCCTCGTGGACCGGTTTGCGGTCCTTACTGTTGCGGGCCTCCTTCTCCAACCGGGGTATCGCCTTTTCCAAGGTCTGCAGATCGGCCAGGATGAGTTCGGTCTCGATGATCTCGATATCCGATCGCGGGTCCACGGCGCCGTCGACGTGGACGACGTCATCGTCGGCGAAGACCCGGACCACCTGGCAGATGGCGTCGCACTCGCGGATGTTGGCCAGGAACTTGTTACCCAACCCGGCCCCCTCGGAGGCGCCTTTGACGATGCCGGCGATGTCGACGAAGGCGACCGGCGCGGGCAGGATGCGCTCCGAGGAGAACATCTCCGCCAACGTCGCCAGCCGCGGATCGGGCAGTGGCACCACGCCCTCATTGGGCTCGATGGTGGCGAACGGATAGTTGGCCGCCAGTACGTTGTTGCGGGTCAGCGCATTGAATAAGGTCGATTTACCGACGTTGGGCAGACCCACGATTCCCAGGCTCAGGCTCACGGGTTCACAAGTGTAGGAGAACGCGGTCGGCGGCACGTTTCGCCTGGGCCACGCCAGGGCGTGCTGGCCGCGTTCACGCGACCGCAGCCGGTACGGTCTAGGGATGCCGAATCAGCGGACGGCCGGTGCCGATCAGGGCCCGGCGTTCCCGCACCGCCCCAGTGTGCCGTGGTGGGGCGCGGTGCTGATCGCGGTGGCGGCCACGCTGACCGGCTTCGCGATCGAGGCCGCGTCCGGGCACCGGGAACTCGGGACCGTCTTCGCCGTTTGCTACGGCCTGGGTTGCATTGCCGCCGTGCTCGCCGTGCGCCAGTCCGGAATCTTCACCGCCGTCATTCAGCCACCATTGTTGCTGTTCGTCGCCGTACCGCTGGCCTATTTCCTGCTGCACGGGTCGGCGTTCAACGGCGTCAAGGATATTGCGATCAGCTGCGGCTACCCACTGGTCGAGCGCTTCCCGCTGATGCTGTTCGTTTCGGCAGCGGTGCTGCTCATCGGGATGGTTCGTTGGTATCTCGCGATGTCGGCCCCGACCCGGCCACAGGGTGCGGAAGCCGCCGTCACAGCTGAGCGCCCCAGCCTGCTCGCCAACCTCACCGCGAAACTGTCGTCCGCCTTCGCCGGGAACGGCGCCCAAACCCTGCGGACCGGCCGGGAGTCGGTCGATCCCCCGGCCCGGGCCCGGCACGGCGTCAACCGCCCCGCGGCCCAGCGTCGGCCACGCCCCGCGAGGCGGGCGGGCGAGCGCGAACCAGTCCGATCCCGCCGGAGCGGGCCGCGACGCGATGACAGACGAGCCGATATCGGTGACAGCCCACCACGGCCCCGACGGGACCCTGCCCGGCGGGCGGCGAGGGACGCCGACCGGGCCATGGATCCGCCACGCCGTCGGCCCCGCGAGCCCAGGGAGCCTCGCGATCCGCGCCGCACGCCGCCGCCGCGACGTGACGCATGGGAGCGACGGGACTACGCGGACTACCGGGAGCATCGGGACGGGTACCCAACACGGTCGGGCCGCAGCGGCGGCTACGAGCCGCCGATGTCCGGATCCCCGGACCACGGATATCGGACCCGGCCAGCGCACGACCCGTATCCGCCGCAGGGGCCGCGGCGCCGTCCCGCCCCTGGCAGCCGGGACAGCAACCGCCACCCGGTCTCCCGGGTGCGCTACCGCGACTCCGGTCCAGACGTCGACTTTCCCGAGGATCGGCGGGACCGGCCGGTCCGCTAGCCGGTTACGATCGAGCGCGCCGGATCTCCCGTGGCAGCGCGAACACCGTCGTCTCGTTAGCCGTCGTGACGGTATGCACTGTGTCGTAACCGTATTCGGCCAGCCGCTCAAGAACACCGCTGACCAGGATTTCCGGTACCGACGCCCCCGAGGTGACACCGACCGTCGCCACGCCCTCCAGCCACGACGGGTCGAGGTCGTCGGCGTAATCCACCAGATGGGCCGCATCCGCGCCGGCGCCCAGGGCGACCTCGACCAGACGCACCGAGTTCGAGGAGTTGCCAGAGCCCACGACTACCACCAGATCGCACTCCGGTGCCATCGCCTTCACCGCACCCTGGCGGTTCTGGGTCGCGTAGCAGATATCGTCGCTGGGCGGATCCTGCAACTTCGGGAACCGCTCCCGCAGGCGCTCCACGGTTTGCATCGTCTCATCGACGCTCAGCGTCGTCTGCGACAACCAGATCACCTTGTCCTCGTCGCGAATGGTCACTGAGTCCACAGAGTCCGGACCGTCCACCAACTGCACGTGATCAGGAGCCTCGCCGGCGGTGCCGATCACTTCCTCGTGTCCCTCGTGACCGATGAGCAGGATGTCGTAGTCCTCCCGGGCGAACCGCTTGGCTTCGTTGTGCACCTTGGTCACCAGCGGACAGGTGGCGTCGATCACCTGGAGTTCGCGCTCGGCGGCCGATTCCCGGACCGTCGGGGCCACCCCGTGAGCGGAGAACACCACGATCGAGCCCTCCGGGACCTCGTCGGCCTCTGCGACGAACACCGCGCCGCGTTTGGCCAGCGTGTCGACGACGTGGCGGTTGTGCACGATCTCGTGGCGCACGTACACCGGCGCTCCGTGGCGCTCCAATGCCCGTTCGACGGTCTCGACGGCGCGGTCGACGCCCGCGCAATACCCGCGCGGCTCGGCCAGCAGCACCCGCTTGCCGTCTCGGTGTGCTGGCAGGCCGGTCACGCCCGGAATCCCCATGTTGACGGTTGACGACATGAAATCAGGGTACGTTCTCCCCCGGCCGGGCGGGTCCGCCGTACGCTGGTGCGCATGGCAACTGCTCCGTACGGGATTCGTCTACTGGTCGGCGCCGCCGTGATCGCCATCGAGGAGACCCGCAGGCTGCCGCAGACGATCATCATGTACCCGATGACGGTGGCCAGCACCGTCGCCCAGATGGTGATGAAGATGCAGCAGGACCTCGCCGGTCTCGCGATCAAGGGCGACGCCGCCCTGGAGACCATCTTCCCGCCTAAGGACGAAAAGCCGGACTGGGCGACTTTCGACGAGGATCTGCCTTCCGAAGACCAGCCGCCGTCCAACGGCGAACGCCAGACCGAGGGTCGGTTTGCGCTGTACTCGGTGACCGAGGGCGTCACCGCCCCGACCAAGTCCGGCGCCGTCAAGAATGCGGCCCCGAAAAGCAGCCCGGGAAGCGCCTCGAAGCCGCCGCCGATCGCCATTGAGATGGACTATGAGTCGCTTACGCTGGCGCAGTTGCGGGCCCGCATCACGTCGCTGTCGGTGGCCGAGCTGCAGGCCTTGCTGACCTACGAGGAAGCCGGGAAGGCCCGCGCCCCGTTCCAGACCCTGCTGGCCAACAGGATCACCCGCGCGACAGCCAAGTGAGCAGCACGCCGCCCAGTGCTCCGGATGGATCCGCGGACAACCCGTTCCCGGTTCGCGCGGTAGCCATCCGGGTGGCGAAGTGGATCGACCGACTCGGCACGGTATGGGTCGAAGGCCAGCTCACCGAGATCAAGGTCCGCAACTCGACCGCATTCATGGTGTTACGCGATCCGGCCGCCGATATGTCGCTCAGCGTCAGCTGCGGCGCCGCATTGGTGCGAAACGCGCCGGTGCGAATAACCGAGGGCACCCAGGTGGTGGTGCGCGGCAAACCGCAGTTCTACACCGGCCGCGGTTCGTTCTCACTGCGGCTCAACGAGATTCGTGCGGTCGGCCTTGGTGAACTGCTGGAGCGCATCGAACGGCTGCGAAAGCTGCTCGATGCCGAAGGTCTGTTCGACCCGCGGCTCAAGCACCCGCTGCCGTTCCTGCCCAACCTGATCGGGTTGATCACCGGCCGGGCCGGGGCCGCCGAACACGATGTGACCACCGTGGCCGCCGGTCGCTGGCCGGCGGTGCGCTTCACGATCCGCAACACCGCCGTGCAGGGGCCTACCGCGGTAGCCCAGGTCGTGGCGGCACTGCGGGACCTGGATCGCGATCCCGAGGTGGACGTCATCGTGATCGCCCGTGGCGGCGGGAGCGCCGAGGATCTCCTGCCGTTCTCCGACGAAACGTTGTGCCGGGCTGTCGCCGCGTGCCGTACACCGGTGGTCAGCGCGGTCGGCCACGAACCGGACAACCCGCTGTGTGATCTGGTGGCCGACGTCCGTGCGGCCACTCCGACCGATGCCGCCAAACGGGTGGTCCCCGACACCGTCGCCGAACGGGCCAGGATCGCGGAACTTCGGCTTCGTAGTGCCCGGGCGCTACGACACTGGGTCGCCCGCGAGCACCACCTGCTGACCCAGCTGCGCAGCCGCCCCGCACTGGCCGATCCGCTGCGTCTGGTCACCGATCGGGCCGGCGAGATCGACCGCGCCCTGGCCGCGGCGCGACGTGATGTCAGCAGGCTGGTAGCCGCCGAGTCCGAGCGCATCGGACATCTGAGCGCCCGGCTGTCGACCCTGGGGCCGGCAGCCACCCTGGCTCGCGGATACGCGGTGGTGCAGGCTGTCGCCGACTCCGCGTCCCACCCGGCGGCAGTGCTGCGGTCCACCGCAGCCGCCCCGGCCGGGACCACCTTGCGCATCAGACTTGCTGACGGTGCGATCGGAGCAGTGAGCACCGGGCAGGAGGATGGAGCCGCATGACCGACGCCCAGGACACGACCACTCCGGTCAGCGAGTTGGGCTACGAACAGTGCCGAGATGAGCTGATCGAGGTCGTCCGCCTGCTCGAACAGGGCGGCCTGGACCTCGACTCGTCACTGACGCTGTGGGAGCGCGGCGAGGAGCTGGCTCGCCGATGCGAGGAACACCTCTCCGGGGCGCAGGCTCGTATCGAGGCAGCGCTCGCGGCGGCTGAGGAC
>JAHZJY010000258.1 GCA_022600695.1 Actinomycetes bacterium
GGTTACCCGGGCGGTAAGGCGGCCTTCGTGGCGCGGGCCAAGGAACTCGCGGCCCGCTACGGCGACCGTTTCAACCCGCCCGCCTCGTTGCTGAAGTAGCCGCGTTCGACCGCGAGCCGGAAGGCCCCCAGACCCGTTTCGGCGGTGTCTCGGGGGCCTTTCGCGTGGGCGTAGAGTCGCACGCATGCGATTCGGGCTGTTCATTCCGCAGGGCTGGCGGCTCGATCTTGTGGGCATTCCGGTCGAAGAACAGTGGGCGGTCATGCGTGAACTCGCCGCACACGCCGACGGCGGCCCGTGGGACTCGGTGTGGGTGTACGACCACTTCCACACCGTGCCGATGCCGACCGACGAGGCCACTCACGAAGCCTGGACCCTGATGGCCGCCTACGCGGCCAGCACGTCGCGGATCAAGCTCGGCCAGATGTGCACGTCGATGGGCTATCGCAACCCCGCCTACCTGGCGAAGGTGGCGGCCACCACGGACGTCATCTCCGGTGGCCGGGTCCAGATGGGCATCGGCGGCGGCTGGTACGAACACGAATGGCGAGCCTACGGATACGGCTTTCCCTCCGCGGGGCAGCGATTGGCGCGACTCGACGAGGGCGTGCAGATCATGCGGGAGGCCTGGCGGTCCGGCCGGGTCAGCTTCGAGGGCAAGCACTACCACGTCGACGGTGCGATCGTCGCGCCGAAGCCGTTGCAGCCGGGTGGGCTTCCGCTGTGGATCGCCGGCGGCGGGGAGAAAGTCACGTTGAAAATCGCCGCCAAATACGCCCAGTACACCAACTTCACCGCCGCTCCCGAGGAATTCGTTCACAAATCCGAGGTGCTGGCCGGGCACTGCCGGGAGGTCGGCACCGACTTCGGTGCAATCGTGCGCAGCGCCAATGTCAATGCTGTCCTGGGCGACTCGGAAGCCGATGTGCAACGACGGCTGGGGAGGATTCGTGATCGGCAGGCCGGAGTCTGCGGCGACGCGGCGGCCGACGCGATGATGTCGATGAACCAGGCCCCCGGAAACGCCACCGGGACGCCGGCGCAGGTGATCGAAACTCTGACGGCGTTGCGGGATCTCGGGTGCGAGTACGTGATCTGCTATTTCCCGGAGGCGGCTTATGACCGTTCCGGCATCGAATTATTCGAGCGCGACGTCATCCCCGCGTTCGTCTAGATCGCCGGACCCAGCAGGTCGTCGGCATCGGTGATCAGATACCCGTAGCCCTGCTCAGCGAGAAAACGCTGTCGGTGGGCGGCGTAATCGGCGTCGAGGCTGTCACGGGACACCACCGAGTAGAACACCGCGCCGCCGCCGTCGTGTTTGGGGCGCAGCAGCCTGCCGAGCCGTTGGGCCTCCTCCTGGCGTGAGCCGAAGGTGCCCGAAACCTGCACGGCCACTGCGGCTTCCGGGAGATCGATAGAGAAGTTGGCCACTTTCGACACCACCAGGGTCTTGATCTCACCCCGGCGGAAAGCATCGAACAGCGCTTCGCGCTCGGCGTTCTTGGTCGACCCCTGGATGACCGGCGCGTCGAGTTCGGTCCCGAGTTCGTCGAGCTGGTCGAGGTAGGCGCCGATCACCAGGGTCGGCTCCCCGGGGTGGCGCGCGAGGATGGATTTGACCACCGCAATCTTGGAATGCGCCGTCGAACACAACCGGTAGCGCTCCTCGGGTTCGGCGACCGCGTACTGCATCCGCTCGTTGTCGGTCATCGTGACGCGGACCTCGACACACTCCGCCGGGGCGATCCAGCCCTGGGCCTCAATATCCTTCCACGGCGCGTCGTAGCGTTTGGGTCCGATCAGGCTGAACACATCGCCCTCACGGCCGTCCTCGCGGATCAGCGTCGCGGTCAAGCCGAGCCGTCGGCGTGATTGCAGGTCGGCGGTCATCCGGAACACGGGGGCCGGCAGCAGATGGACCTCGTCGTAGATGATCAGGCCCCAGTCGCGGCTGTCGAAGAGTTCCAGGTGCCGGTATTCGCCCTTGGTGCGGCGGGTGATCACCTGATAGGTGGCGATGGTGACCGGTCGGATCTCCTTGCGCTCGCCGGAGTACTCGCCGATCTCCTCCTCGGTCAGCGAGGTACGCGCGATGAGCTCCCGCTTCCACTGTCGGCCCGCCACGGTGTTGGTGACCAGAATCAGGGTGGTGGCGCCGGCCTTGGCCATCGCCGCCGCGCCCACGATGGTCTTGCCCGCGCCGCAGGGCAGTACCACCACACCCGAGCCGCCGGCCCAGAATGAATCTGCCGCCATCTGTTGGTAGTCGCGCAGCTCCCAGCCGTCCTCCCTCAGGTCGATCTGATGGGCCTCCCCGTCGACATAACCGGCGAGGTCCTCGGCGGGCCAGCCGATTTTGAGCAGCATCTGCTTGACCCGGCCCCGTTCGCTGGGGTGGACGATGACGGTGTCGGGGTCGATTCGCGCCCCGAGCATCGGGGTGATCTTGCGGTGGCGCAGCACCTCCTCGAGTACCGCCCGGTCCAGGCTGAGAAGACATAACCCGTGGGCAGGGTGTTTGACCAGTTGGAGCCGCCCGTAGCGGGCCATGGTGTCCACGATGTCGACCAGCAGTGGCTGCGGAACCGCGTAGCGGGAGAAACTGACCAGGGCGTCTACCACCTGTTCCGCGTCGTGGCCCGCGGCGCGCGCGTTCCACAACGCCAATGGCGTGATCCGATAGGTGTGCACATGTTCGGGTGCCCGTTCGAGTTCGGCGAATGGGGCGATCGCGGCCCGCGCGGAGCCCGCCTGGTCGTGGTCGACCTCCAGCAGTACCGTTTTGTCGCTCTGCACGATCAGCGGGCCGTCAGTCATGCCGCCATTATCCGGGTTCGGCTGACATCACGGAGGTGACCCGGTGCATGGCGAACTCGCGCGGCCGGCTCTGGGCGGCGTCCCAGGCCGTCAGCCGCCCACCCTGGATGGCGAGCGGCCGCACCACCCGCTGGGTGGCGACACCGGCCGCGTCGACGTAGCCGATCAGTACGTCGGTTCCGAGGGCGGCGGCCTGCTGAAGTGACGCCACGGCGATACCGGGATCCATCCGCACCCCGCCCAACGGCGCCGACTGCATCCGGCGCAGCACCGACACCATGGTGGCCAGGCTCTCCGGGTTCGGTTTCGTCGCGCCGCGTGGCACACGGCGCAGGGGATTCGCCGGTACCCGGGCTCCCCGTCGACGCAGGTCGACGATAGCGCCGGACGGATCCTCGGCCGCCGGGGCGAAACCGCCCTGCCGCAGGGCGGCAAGCAC
>JAHZJY010000259.1 GCA_022600695.1 Actinomycetes bacterium
ACGATGTTGCTCCAGCCCGGCTCGGCCACGGCATAGGCCACCAGGATCAGGGTGGTGTCGGCGTCCCCGGCCGCGTCGGCGCCGACAATGTCGCCGGCCCCGCCGCCGCAGGCGACGAGAACCGTCGAGGCAACGGCCCACATGGCCACCGCACGGCGACGGCCGGGCCTAGTGGTGAACTTCAACGGAATCCCTCTCGGTTCCGGATCGCCACAGCCGTGACCGCCAGGTTGAAGAGATGTCCGGCACGACGCCGCAACCAACGGCAATCGGTCTCAACGACGACAGCACTCGGCAGAGGCTCGGCACGGTCAGCGGTTGAGAACCCAGAACAACACCACCAGCGCCAGCAACGCGACCAGCGCCAATGTGACCCGAGATCGCGGCATGCCGGTCAACGCCCCACCCCCAAGCCTTCTCGCAGCCGGGAGAAGACCCGGATGCCGCCGGCCAGCATGACATCGGCGGTGACGGCCACGCAGAAGGCCAATACCAGCACCACCGGCATGACGATCAGGGTCTGCCACACGAAACTCAGGCCGGACAGCCACAGTTCGGCGCTGTCCCACCAACTCAGGAATCCGGCCACCAGACCACCCTATTCCCCCAGACCGTCCGCCACTGTTTATAGCCCGATCGGTGGACGCCGGACGTCTCGACCGCCATGATGACGGGATGGTTTTGCACGCTCAACCCGCCGCTGAGGACATCGGCGGCGGTCACGGCCAGGATGCCCCGAGCACGCCGCTGACCGTCGCCCAAACCGGACAAGAGGCACCCGCCGGGCCGCGGCGAAGTCCGTTTCCACCGATCGCCGACTATGCCTTTCTGTCCGACTGCGAGAACACCTGCCTGGTCTCAGCGGCCGGGTCGGTGGAATGGATGTGCGTGCCGCGCCCGGACTCGGCAAGCGTATTCGGCGCGATTCTGGATCGCGGGGCGGGCCACTTCAAGCTCGCGCCGTACGGGGTCTCGGTACCGGCGGCCCGGCGCTACCTGCCGGGCAGCCTCATCATGGAGACCACCTGGCAGACCCCCACCGGCTGGGTCATCGTGCGCGACGCCCTGGTGATGGGACCTTGGCACGATCTGGAAGCCCGGTCCCGGACACACCGCCGGACGCCGATGGACTGGGACGCCGAACACATCCTGCTACGCACGGTCAAGTGCGTCAGCGGCACCGTCGAACTGGTGATGAACTGCGAGCCGTCGTTCAATTACGGCCGCGTCAACGCAGCCTGGGAGTACTCGGCCAATGCCTACGGCGAAGCGATCGCCCGTGCCCGAACCGATCCGGACGCCCACCCGACCCTGCGGCTCACCACCGACCTGCGGATCGGTATCGAGGGCCGGGAGGCACGCGCCCGAACCCGGCTCAAGGAGGGCGATGATGTCTTCGTCGCGCTGTCCTGGTCGAAGCACCCGTCCCCGCAGACCTACGCGGAAGCGGCCGACAAGATGTGGCAGACCAGCGAGGCCTGGCGGCAATGGATCAATGTCGGTGATTTCCCGGACCACCCGTGGCGTTCCTACCTGCAGCGCAGCGCGCTGACGTTGAAGGGCCTGACCTATTCGCCGACCGGCGCTCTGCTGGCCGCGAGCACCACCTCGCTACCCGAAACCCCGCAGGGCGAACGCAACTGGGACTACCGGTACGCGTGGGTGCGCGACTCGACCTTTGCTTTGTGGGGTCTGTACACCCTTGGGCTGGACCGTGAGGCCGACGACTTCTTCTCCTTCATCGCCGACGTGTCAGGGGCCAACGACGGCGAGCGACACCCTTTACAGGTGATGTACGCCGTCGGCGGCGAGCGCGAGCTGGTCGAGGAGGAACTCCATCACCTGTCGGGCTACGACGGGGCGCGGCCGGTGCGCATCGGCAACGGCGCCTACAACCAGCGCCAGCACGACATCTGGGGCACCATGCTGGACTCGGTGTACCTGCACTGCAAGTCACGGGAGAGTATCTCCGATCAATTGTGGCCGGTGCTCAAGGAGCAGGTCGACGAGGCCATCAAGCACTGGCGCGAACCCGACCGGGGAATCTGGGAGGTGCGCGGCGAGCCGCAGCACTTCACCTCCTCGAAGGTGATGTGCTGGGTGGCACTGGATCGCGGTGCGCGGTTGGCCGAATTGCAGGGGTCCAAGAGCTACTCTCAGCAGTGGCGCGAAATCGCCGACGAGATCAAAGCCGACATACTCGCCAACGGTGTGGACAGGCGTGGTGTGTTCACCCAGCGCTACGGCCACGACGCTCTCGACGCCTCCCTGCTGCTGGTTCCGTTGCTGCGGTTCCTGCCGTCCGACGACCCACGGGTGCGCGCAACCGTACTGGCCATCGCCGATGAACTCACCGAGGACGGTTTGGTTTTGCGCTACCGGGTCGAGGAGACCGACGACGGACTGTCCGGCGAAGAGGGTTCGTTCACGATCTGCTCCTTCTGGCTGGTATCGGCCCTGGTGGAGATCGGCGAGGTGAGCCGGGCCCGGTATTTGTGCGAGAAGCTGCTGTCATTCGCCAGCCCACTACACCTCTACGCCGAGGAGATCGAGCCGAGCACCGGCCGTCACCTGGGCAATTTCCCGCAGGCGTTCACCCACCTCGCGCTGATCAACGCCGTAGTGCACGTCATCCGCGCCGAGGAGCAGGGCGACGCCTCCGGCGTGTTCCAACCGGCCAATTCACCCAGCTGAACGCCTCAGCAGCCGCCGTCGACGTTCTCTAGCATCAGCCGAACCAGCTCGGCTGCTCGGCCGTCGGCCACTCGCCGGGACACCACGGCGTCGGTGACCGCGACATCGACGTCGACGATGCACCCGGCGGCAACGCCCATCGCGTGCTCGGTGGGGAATGCCGGCTCCTGATCGGTTTCCCCGCTGAGGATCGTCGCGGAGAGCACGCCGTCCTGGACCATGACGTCAGTCACCGTCCACAACAGTCCGGCAGACGGGCTGATCCGCAGGGTCACCGGGGTGCCGTCACAGGCCTGCCATTGCGCGACGAAAGCCGCGAACATCCGCATCGCCTCGGCGTCGGAGCCGAACCGAACCACCCCGGTGTGGGCACTGGACACGGTCAGGCCGTCGCCGAAGCGGGCAAAGTCCCGCAGAGCGACGCCGGTTACGTCGGCGTTCCGGTATACCGCCTGCATCAGCGGAGTCGCCGGGCCGAGGCACTCCGGTGGGGTTACTTGACTATCGTCCCGAATCCCGTTGGGCAGCAACTCGATCGAACCCACCAACGCGGGCCCGGTCGGATCCAACCGGTTACCGACCGCCTGATTGACCTGCTCGGGGGTGGGCAGAACGGTCTGCAGGCCGGTCGACTGTTGACGCGAGGGGGTGCCCTCGATGGCACCGGCGCAACCGGGCAGCAGAACCGCCAACAGAGCGACGGCCAGCATCCGCCTTACGCGATTCCGGACGACCGGACAGCCGCGAATAATGGCGCGCTACTTCCGAGTCTTGTCGCCCGGTTTGTCGCTCGCCGAGTCAGCGGAGAGCGCGGCGACGAAGGCTTCCTGCGGAACGTCGACCCGGCCAATGGTCTTCATTCGCTTCTTGCCCTCCTTCTGCTTCTCCAGCAGTTTGCGCTTGCGGGTGATATCGCCGCCGTAGCACTTGGCCAGCACATCCTTGCGGATAGCCCGGATATTCTCCCGCGCAATGATTTTCGAACCTATCGCGGCCTGAATCGGAACCTCGAACTGCTGGCGCGGGATGAGCTCCTTGAGCTTGGTGGTCATCTTGTTCCCGTACGCCTGAGCCGAGTCCTTGTGCACGATGGCGCTGAACGCGTCGACCGCCTCGCCCTGTAGCAGGATGTCAACCTTGACCAGGGCGGCCTCCTGCTCCCCGGCTTCCTCGTAATCCAGGCTGGCATATCCACGGGTCCGCGACTTCAGCGAGTCGAAGAAATCGAAGATGATCTCGCCCAACGGCATGGTGTAGCGCAACTCGACGCGTTCCGGCGACAGGTAATCCATCCCGCCGAGCTCACCGCGCCGGGACTGGCACAGTTCCATGATGGTGCCGATGAACTCACTCGGTGCGATCACCGTGCACTTGACCACCGGCTCGTAGATCTCGCGCATCTTGCCGTCCGGCCAGTCCGACGGGTTGGTGACGATCTGCTCCGCACCGTCTTCCTGAATGACTCGGTAGACGACGTTGGGCGAGGTGGAGATCAGGCCGAGGTCGAACTCGCGTTCCAGTCGCTCGCGGGTGATCTCCATATGCAGGAGGCCCAGGAAGCCGCATCGGAAGCCGAACCCGAGCGCGACCGAGGTCTCCGGCTCATAGGTCAGCGCGGCATCGTTGAGTTGCAGCTTGTCCAGGGCCTCCCGCAGGTTCGGATAGTCCGACCCGTCGACCGGGTACAGGCCGGAGTAGACCATCGGCTTGGGTTCGCGGTACCCGGTCAGCGCCTCGGTGGCACCATTTCGCGCGCTGGTGACGGTGTCACCGACCTTGGACTGGCGGACGTCCTTGACCCCGGTGATGAGGTAGCCCACCTCGCCGACCCCGAGACCGCCGGTGGACTTGGGTTCCGGGGAGACGACGCCGACCTCAAGCAATTCGTGGGTGGCACCGGTGGACATCATCTTGATCTTCTCGCGCGGGGTGATCTTGCCGTCCACCACCCGGACATAGGTGACCACGCCGCGATAGATGTCGTAGACCGAGTCGAAGATCATCGCCCTGGCGGGGGCATCGGCATCTCCGGTCGGGGCCGGCACCTGCCGCACCACCTGGTCGATCAGCGCAGGAACCCCTTCGCCGGTCTTGCCGGACACCCGCAGCACCTCGCCGGGCTCACAGCCGATGATGTGGGCGATCTCAGCGGCATAGCGGTCCGGGTCCGCGGCGGGCAGGTCGATTTTGTTCAGTACCGGAATGATCGCCAGGTCGCGGTCCAGGGCCAGATACAGGTTGGCCAGGGTCTGCGCCTCGATGCCCTGGGCGGCGTCGACCAGCAGTACCGCACCCTCACAGGCCTCCAGCGCGCGCGAAACCTCGTAGGTGAAGTCCACGTGACCGGGAGTGTCGATCAGGTGCAGCACGTAGTTGCCCGGATCGACACCGTCCACCCCGTCGTGCACCACCCAGGGCAGCCGGACGTTCTGCGCCTTGATGGTGATCCCACGCTCCCGCTCGATATCCATTCGATCCAGGTACTGCGCACGCATATCCCGGTCAGCGACGACACCGGTCAACTGCAGCATCCGGTCTGCGAGCGTGGACTTGCCATGGTCGATGTGGGCGATGATGCAGAAGTTGCGAATCTGCGCCGGCGCAGTGAACGTCTTGTCGGCGAAACTGCTGATGGGAATCTCCTGGTGGGCGGTGCGGCTTCCGGCCCGGTTAGCGTATCCAGCCGGGTGCGGCCCGGCACAATCGCGGCGCGCGGCGGGTTGGAATCCTCGCCTATGCTGTCGAGAATGGCGTCGCAGTGGAGGACGTTCCAGCGGTTGGCGGAACATCTTGTCTTCAATGAGGCGCCGAAGCTGATCCGGCAGCTGCAGAACCCCAGCACCGTACCCCGAACCATCCAACAGGGCATTAGCCAGGGCATTCGGATCGGGATCGAAGTACTGGTGGCCACCGCCCTTCCTCACGATCCGCCGGTGGCGATCACGGCCGGGCGGCCCGTCACGAGCAGCAGCACCCCGACAGGGCACCGCGCCCGCAGGGTGGTGTACGCACCCGACCTCGACGGTCGCGCCGACCCGGGTGAGGTCGTATGGACCTGGGTGGTCTACGAGGACGACCCGACCCGGGGCAAGGACCGGCCGGTGCTGGTGGTGGGCCGGGACCACTCGACGCTGCTCGGCCTGATGCTGTCCAGCCAGCCCCACCACGCGCATGACCCGGTTTGGGTCGGCATCGGGTCGGGCAGCTGGGACTACGAGAGTCGCCCGAGCTGGGTGCGGTTGGACCGGGTTCTGGACGTCCCCGAGGAGAGCATCCGCCGGGAAGGCGCCATCATGGACCGGCCTACCTTCGATGTAGTCGCCACCCGACTGCGGGCCGAGTACTCCTGGAGCTGACCGGCTACCCGCCCTGGGTGATATAGGCCCGCAATTGCTGGCGCTCCGCCTGCAACTCCTCCATCCGGTTCTTCACCACATCGCCGATGCTGACGATGCCGACCAACCGACCGTCGCGCAGAACGGGAACGTGCCGGACCCGGTGGTTGGTCATGAGCGCGGCCAAATCATCAACCGGGTCGTCCGGGCAGCCCGTCACCTCGACTCCGCTCATGATTTCTGTGACCGGGCGGCGCAGTAGGTCGGGGCCCTGCTCATGCAGCCGGCGCACGACGTCGCGCTCCGAGACGATGCCGATCACGCCGGATTCGGCTCCCGCGTCGCTGCGCTCCTGCCCGATCACCACCATCGCGCCCACATTGTGGACGGCAAGTTCAGCCAACAGGCCGGTGACAGTCGTGGTCGCAGTGACCGTTGCCACCGCCGACCCCTTATTCCGCAGAATGTCCGCGATGCGCATAAGCCGCCCCCTGCCCGATCGAGGTGATCACTGGGCGTGACCCACTGATGTGACCGATATCACATGAGGCTACGGCTCCGGAGGGCTCCGCGGAAGGGGTCGGCGGGTAAGACAGTTCAGATGGACATCATCCTGCTCGGAACCGGAAGCCCGTTGGTCGACCCGAACCGGGCCGGCCCGTCCACGATGGTGGTAACCGGCGGGCAGGAGCGCAGCGACTCGGGGGAGGAATCCAGCGGGCAGATATTCCTGGTGGACTGCGGTCGTGGCGTTCTGATGCGGGCGGCGGCGGTCGGCGTGGGAGCGGCTGATATCGCCGCCCTGCTGCTGACCCATCTGCACAGCGACCACATCACCGACCTCTCCGATGTGATCACCACCCGGTGGATCAGCACTTTCTCGCCGACCCCCCTGCCGGTCATCGGTCCGCCGGGCACGAAAGCGGTGGTAGACGCCACCCTCGCCGCACTGGCCCCGGATATCTCCTATCGGATCGGGCACCATGCCGACATCACCGAACCACCACGGGTGGAGGTACACGAATACACCGAGGGACAGGTGTGGGACTCTCCCGGCGTTCGGATTACCGCCGCGCCCACCGATCACCGACCGGTGGAGCCCACCCTCGCCTTCCGGATCGAGGAGGGTGGCGCATCCGTGGTACTGGCCGGCGATACCGTACCGTGCGCCACCCTTGACGACTTAACGCTGAACGCAAATATCTTGGTACACACAGCGATTCGCAAGGACATCGTGGAGCACATGCCCGCCCAACGGATCCGGGACATTCTGGATTACCACTCGTCGGTGGAGCAGGCCGCGGCTACTGCCGCCCGCGGCGGGGTCGACACCCTGGTGCTGACGCACTACGTACCACCCCTGGTTCCGGGGCAGGAGGATCAATGGCGGGCTCTGGCCGCAAGCGAGTTCGCCGGTCGGATAGAACTCGGTGACGATCTGCTACGTATCGCGGTGAGCTGACCGCTCAGGCGAGCCTCGTCATCTCGACG
>JAHZJY010000260.1 GCA_022600695.1 Actinomycetes bacterium
ATCGGGCGCTGATGAGCGATGGCAGCCCCAGCCCTACACCTGGGGACGTCGGCGGACCAGGCGAACAAGCAACACCCCAACGATTCAACCGTCCGCACCAGCCGACTTGTGAATCACCCCTTAGAAGATACTCACCAGGTGCTGGTACGCAGCACGATCTCGGCGGCCAATTGGGCCGTCGCGATGGCGGCGTTGCGCCGGGCGGCGAAGTCCACCATTCGGTAATCGCTGTGCACGAAACGTTGGCTGGCTCTGGCCACCGCCCGCGCGGAGGGACTGGTCGCCAGCGCGGTGGTGTTGATCTCGACCGGCGGGCAGTCCGGGTCACGCACCACCCCGCGGCTGTCCGGACAGCGGGGATGACCGCGGTCGATGACGACCAGGCCGGTGAATCGGTCCGGCCGAGTGGCTGCTAATTCCCACGCCAACTCGGCTCCGAACCTGTCACCGGCAATCAGCGACCACGGCACGTCGAGGGCTTCCAGGACTGCGACGACCGCTTTGGCATGCAGACGAGGGTCGGCACCGATGACGACAGTGCGCAATTCGGCGGTGTGCAGGCGCTCACACAAGGTGTCATAAGCCGCGGGCGGATGGAGGGCCGATCCCAGCACCACGACGTAGGGACCCTTTTTCGGTCCGGTTACGCTGACCCGCACCGGAAACCCGTCAACAGTCATCAGCGGAGCGGGCATTCGCACACGCTACTGCGCGGCCCCGATGGCCGAACCGCTTTCCGTCAGCACTCTCAGGCGCTGCTCAGGAAGCGCGCAGCTTTCGTACCTGTTTACCGAACACGTCCAGAAATGTCTGCGGCAGTTCCGCTTTGGCCTCGACCCTCGGATTGCTCCCCGGAAACGCCAACCCGAAAACCGCCCGCCGCCCGACGTTCTGGAAGGCCATGTAGACGCTGCTCGGGGAATCCCGGAGTTCCATGGTCTGCTGGTACGCCAGCGCCCCGCGCTCCAACCCGGACAGCTCCGAGGTGGTGATCGGAATGCCCTCCGAGGCGGGGTCGAAGAAGGCCTCGAAACTGGCGCAGCGGTCGGCTGCGGTCTGCAGTGCATCCATATCGAGGTTCCACGACAGCAGGGTCATCGCGATGCGGGCACCGTCATACGACACCGCATACTTCGCGGCGCTCCCCGGCCCGCGCTCGGCGGACTGTTTGATCACGTTGGTCAGTGCATCGGCGCAGCCTGCCGGGCGGGACAGCATGGCGCCCGGTCGATCGGCTCCATCGGGCTGGCCCGGTTGCTCGACGATACGGTCATATTGAACTCCGGACGGGAAGTCCGACTCATCCAACAACGCCTTATCGAGGACGGCTCCGGGCCAGGTCGCGGTCCCCGCAACCGTGTCGGAGCAGCCCAGGAGAAGCATGGCCGTCGAGGCCAGTCCGCCCGCCAATGCCGCGTGTCTTCTCATCTCGATCAGGGTAGGCCACTGACGGCGCTGACGATTGTCGGCGCGGCCCGTGGCGGACCGTCCAGCAGTGCCAGCACCGCCTCCATATCGAGGTGAGCGGTCAACAAGTCGGCCATCAGATCGAGCTGGGCATCGCGGCGGGCCGGGACACCAGTGTCGGTGGCGACCCGAAAACCCCACCGACCACCGGTTCGGGCTGCAGCACTCAGCCAGTCCCGGCGGAAACCGTCGTTGTCAAACAGCCCGTGCCAATGTGTACCGAAAACCGCCCCGCTACGGTACCCGTGCCCCAATCCGTCCACCGCGAACCAATCGTCCTCCGTCGACCTGGTGACCTGGCCGTGGTGGATTTCGTAACCGCGCAGCGGCTCATCCCAGCGTTGCAACGTCTTCGTCGCCGCGAACCTGATATCCACGTCGAGCAGGTCGAGGCCGGCTACCGTCCCGCACCCGCTCTCAACGGTGTCGTCGATGCGGCGACACAGCATCTGCAGGCCCCCGCAGATACCGAGCAGCACCCCGCCACCGCGCGCATGGCCCACGATGACGTCGGCCAGTCCGCGCTCCCGGAGCCACTGCAGGTCGGCCACGGTGGCCTTGGTGCCCGGGATCACGATGATATCGGCGTCGACCAGGTCGGCGGGCTCGTCGGCCCAGCGCACCTGCACGCCCGGTTCGCAGGCCAGCGCCTCCACGTCGGTGGAATTGGAGATCCGCGGCAACCGCACCGCCGCCACCCGCAGCCACTGCGTGCCCCGCGGTGGAGTCGGCGTGCCGACCTCCGTGCGGGCCACTACCGACACCGAATCCTCGGCGTCCAGCCACAACTCGTCGCTGTACGGCAGCACCCCGTACGTCGGTCGGCCGGTGAGCGCGCCCAACTGGTCGAGCCCGGGTCCCAGCAGTGCCGGGTCGCCGCGGAACTTGTTGACGATGAATCCGGCCATCAGTGCCTGGTCCTCAGGTGAGAGCACCGCGACGGTGCCGAAGAAGTGCGCCAGCACTCCGCCCCGGTCGATATCACCGACCACCACGACGGGCAGGTTAGCCGCGCGGGCCAATCCCATATTGGCCAGATCCGTTGCCCGCAGATTGATCTCGGCGGGCGATCCAGCGCCCTCGCACAGCACGACGTCGAACTCGGTGCGCAGCGAGGCGAGGTCCTCGGCGACCACCGCTGCCAACCGGTCGCGGTGAACGATGTAGTCCCCGGCGGCGACGTTGCCCACCGGCCGTCCCCGCACCACAAGCTGC
>JAHZJY010000261.1 GCA_022600695.1 Actinomycetes bacterium
CTGTTCGACGAACTGGCCAGCACCGCCGGTCAGGATGCCCGGCTGGACGCCCACATCGATTCGCTCCGGGAGAGTCTTACCGACGTGGAGAGCCTGCAGTATCGGGCCCGCAGGGTCGCCGAGGACATCAGCCTGGGGTTGCAGGGGTCGCTGCTGGTGCGCCACGGCCACCCGGCTGTCACCGAGGCGTTCCTGGCGACCCGGATGGCCCGTGACTGGGGTGGGGCGT
Source organism: Actinomycetes bacterium (assembly GCA_022600695.1). Lineage (GTDB taxonomy): Bacteria > Actinomycetota > Actinomycetes > Mycobacteriales > Mycobacteriaceae > Mycobacterium. The sequence goes on from JAHZJY010000261.1 coordinate 230, forward strand.
TCGGCACCCTGCCCGCCGGACTGGACCTGGCCCCGATCATTGAGCGCGCCCTGGTTAAAGGATGAACCTGACCACGATGACCTACGAGGTCACCGACCGGGTCGCGCGGATCACCTTCAACCGTCCGGACAAGGGCAACGCGATCATCGCCGCCACCCCCCTGGAACTGGCGGCCTGCGTGGAGCGCGCCGACGTGGACCCGAATGTCCACGTGATCCTGGTGTCCGGCCGCGGGACCGGCTTCTGCGCCGGGTTCGACCTGAGCGCCTATGCCGACGGCTCGTCGTCGGCCGGGGGAGAGGACCTGGCGGGAACCGTGCTGGACGCCCATGCGCAGGCGGTCAATCACCGGCCGGACCAGCCGTGGGATCCGATGCTGGACTACCAGATGATGAGCCGGTTCGTTCGGGGCTTCGCCAGCCTCATGCACGCCGACAAGCCGACTGTGGTCAAGATCCACGGCTATTGCGTGGCCGGGGGAACCGATATCGCCCTGCACGCCGATCAGGTCATCGCCGCTGCGGACGCCAAGATCGGCTACCCGCCCACCCGGGTCTGGGGTGTGCCGGCAGCCGGGTTGTGGGCGCACCGCCTCGGCGATCAGCGTGCCAAACGTCTGCTGCTGACCGGTGACTGCATCACCGGCCTGCAGGCCGCCGAGTGGGGTCTGGCGGTGGAGGCGCCCGAACCCGAGGACCTCGACGAGCGCACCGAACGGCTGGTGGAGAGGATCGCCGCGATGCCGGTCAATCAGCTCATCATGGTCAAGTTGGCGATGAACTCGGCGCTGTATCAGCAAGGCGTGGCCACCAGTCGGATGGTCAGCACGGTGTTCGACGGTATCGCGCGGCACACCCCGGAAGGGCACGCCTTCGTCGCCGACGCCCGGGAGCACGGCTTCCGGGAGGCCGTGCGCCACCGCGACGAACCGTTCGGTGACCACGGACGCACCGCCTCGGGGGTCTAGCGATGCGGCTGGCCGCTCGATCCGTTGTGCTCTCGGTGCTGCTGGGCGCGCACCCGGCCTCGGCTACCGCAGCTGAACTCCTGGATCTCACCGACGGTTTCGGCATCAAGGACGCCACGCTCAGGGTCGCCCTGACCCGGATGGTGAGCGCCGGGGATCTGGTGCGCTCCGACGGCGGTTACCGGCTGTCGGCGCGGCTGCTGGCCCGGCAGCGTCGGCAAGACGCTGCCCTTCATCCGTTGACGCGTGACTGGGACTGGAACTGGCTGACCCTGGTGGTCACCGCGGTGGGTGTCGATGCCCGGTCCCGGTCCAGACTGCGGACGGCATTGCAGCAAAACAGGTTCGGTGAATTACGCGAGGGGGTTTGGCTGCGCCCGGATAACCTTGCCGATGTCGTGCCGCTGGAAGCCCGGGGTCGGGTCCGGGTGTTGAAGTCCCGTGATGGCGCACCGGCCGAGTTGGCTGCGCGACTGTGGGATCTGCACGGCTGGGCCGAAGTTGGCCGACGGCTGCTGCGGGACATGGATTCCGCCGATGACATTCCCACCCGGTTCGTGGTTGCCGCCGGCATGGTGCGCCATCTGCTCACCGACCCGGTGCTGCCGGCGGAGCTGCTGCCGAACGATTGGCCCGCGGAGAAATTGCGGGCCTGCTATGCAGACTTCGTGGCGGTGCTGGTCGCCCGGCGCGAATCAACGAATCGGGAACCCGTCCGATGAGCGTCAAGGTTGTCCGCGACGGACCGGTGACGACCGTGATCCTGGACCGTCCCCATGCCCGCAACGCCGTCGACGGACCCACCGCGAAGGCGCTCTTCGAGGCGTTCGAGGAATTCGACCGCGACGAGTCCGCCGCGGTGGCGGTGCTCTGGGGGGATCATGGAACCTTCTGCGCCGGAGCCGATCTCAAGGCGATCGGCACACCGGATTCCAACCCCACCGACCGGTCCGGCCCGGCCCCCATGGGCCCGTCCCGGATGGTGCTGTCCAAACCGGTGATCGCGGCGGTCAGCGGCTATGCCGTGGCCGGGGGGCTGGAACTCGCGCTCTGGTGCGATCTGCGGGTTGTCGAGCAGGACGCGGTATTCGGGGTGTTCTGCCGGCGCTGGGGCGTGCCGTTGATCGACGGCGGGACCGTCCGGTTGCCCCGGCTGATCGGGCACGGCCGCGCCATGGACATGATCCTCACCGGCCGGGCCGTCGACGCGCAGGAGGCGTTGGCGATCGGCCTGGCCAACCGGGTGGTGCCGACCGGTCAGGCCAGGCAGGCCGCCGAGGAGTTGGCCGCCGAACTCGCCCGCTCGCCGCAGGGCTGCTTGCGCGCCGACCGCCTTTCGGCGCTGCACCAGTGGGGGCACTCCGAGGCGGAGGCGATGGCCTTCGAATTCGGCAGCCTGTTTCGGGTGGCGCCGGAGATGATCGCCGGGGCACAGCGGTTCGCCGACGGCGCCGGACGGCACGGCGAGCCGGCGTGAACCCCGCCCCGCGAGCAGACACAAACTCGCACGAATCGGGCCCGAGGAGTGCGAGTTTGTGTCTGCTCGGCAAGGCACAGGGGGCGCGGGGCGCGGGGCGCGGGGCGCTCAGGCCTTGCTGATCCGGTTCCCGGAGCCCTCATCGTTCACCGTCGGGTCACCCAACTGGTAGCTGACGATGTTGTTCAGCCCGGCCACCGTCAGCAACCCGTCGATCCGCTCGGCGATGATCGTGTTGTCGGCGCCGCCGATGCTGATCGCCGTGCAACTCCCGCTGACGGTCAGGATGTTGTTCGAGCCGCTTACCGCGAGCGAGCCGCCCTGGCCGCAGTCGATATCGGCGGACGTCCCGAAGGAGCCGTAGGTGATGGTGCTGCCGGCCGGTGGCGGTGC
>JAHZJY010000262.1 GCA_022600695.1 Actinomycetes bacterium
CGCCTCCGCTCGCGGGCGCTGATTGCTCGCCTCCGCTCGCGGGCGCTGATTGCTCGCCTCCGCTCGCGGCATCCATCGCTTCGTTGGCCAGCCGGTCCGCGTACGTATTTCGCTCCCGCGGGATCCAGCTGAAGCTGATCGCATCGAAGGTGGACGCCAGCGCCCGTGCCTGCTGATGTAGTTCGGCCATCGCGGGGTGCTTGACCTTCCACCGACCGGACATCTGCTCGACGACCAGCTTCGAATCCAACCGCACCGCAACCTCGTCGGCACCCAGCCGGCGCGCCTCCTCCAGCCCGGCGATCAGACCGCGGTACTCAGCCACATTGTTGGTGCTGATTCCGATCTGTTGTTTCTGCTCGGCCAGCACGGTGGCGTGGTCATCGGCCCACACCACGCAACCGAATCCCGCCGGACCGGGATTGCCGCGGGAGCCGCCGTCTGCCTCGATGATGACTTTCATCGGATCGCTTTCACCCGACGGGCCCGGTGATCCGCAGCAGTATCGCCCCGCACTCCGAGCAGCGCAGCACCTCATCCTCGGCTGCCGCCGAGATTCGGGACAGTTCGCCGCGATCGAGTTCGATACGGCACGCCCCGCACCGGCCACCCAACAGCCGACCTGCGCCGATACCCGATCCGCGCCGCTGCCGTTCGTAGAGCTCCAGTAGTTCGCCGTTAAGCCCGGCGGCCAGTTCGGAACGCCGGTCGCTCCGCTCGGCACGGGTCTGCTCGACCTCGGCGAGAACCTCGTCCCGGGTCTGCCGGGTGGTGGACAGCTCGGTGTCCAAACGATCCCGCGCGGCTCGTTCGGCGGTCTCCTCGGCGGCCAGTTGTTCCCGGCGTTCCATCACCTCCAAGAGGGTGTCCTCAAGGCTGGCCTGTCGGCGCTCCAGGGTGCCCAATTCGTGCTGAAGATCCGCGAGCTGCTTGGAATCGCTCACCGAACCGGAGTTCAACAGGCTGCGGTCGCGGTCCTCCCGCTGCCGGACCGCGTCGACCTCCGTCTCCAGCTTGGATACCTCGGCGTCCACGTCCTCGCAGGCGATCCCGAGCGCTGCCAGGCGGTCCGCGACCGCCTGATGCTCCGCTTGGACCTCCTCGTATCGCTGCTGCTCCGGAAGGTGCGTGGCACGGTGAGCCAGGCGACTCAGCTCGGCATCGACCCCAACCAGCTCGAGCAGGGAATGTTGCTGCCAGGCATCAGCTTTCATGACGACCTTCCGGTGTTTTCGATATTCCACGGATCGGTGCGCAGTGGGCACACCGCAACGCCCAGCGCGTCGCCGAAGTGCGACCGCAGCATGGTGGCGGCCTGCGCGCACCACGGGTACTCGCTGGCCCAGTGCGCGATATCGACCAGTCCGACATCGCTGCGCCGCCGGTGCTCGTCGGCGGGGTGGTGGCGCAGGTCGGCGGTGACGTAGGCCTGCACACCGGCGGCTGCCGCCGCGGACAGCAGCGAGTCGCCCGCCCCGCCGCAGACGGCGACCCGGCTGACCACGGCCTCCGGATCTCCGGCGGCGCGCACACCCCAACTTGTCTGCGGCAGAACCGAACCCACCGTCGTCACGAAATCGCCGAACCGAAGTGGCCGGGCAACGGTGCCGATCCGGCCGATCCCCGTCCCGGCCGGCAAGCCCGCGAGGCTGAACACGTCGAACGCCGGCTCCTCGTATGGGTGGGCGGCCCGCATCGCAGCCAGTATCCCGGCCCGGATTCCCGCGGGCGCGATCACCTCGATCCGATCCTCGGCCACCCGTTCAACGGTCCCGACCGTACCGATCGCCGGGGATGCGCCCGTACCGGGCAGGAACTGACCGATTCCGGCCACACTCCAACTGCAGCCCGAGTAGTCGCCGATACGGCCGGCCCCCGCGGCGAATAGCGCCTCCCGCACGGCGTCGGCATCGCCGGCGGGAACGAAGATCACCCACTTGTCCAGAGCCGGGCCGCCGACGGCCGGATCCAGTACCTCCTGGACCGTCAGACCCAGCAGATCCGCCAGCGCATCGGAGACACCCGGCCGGGCGGCGTCGGCGTTGGTGTGGGCGGTGAACAGCGCTGAACCGCAGCGGATCAGGCGGTGGATCAGCGCACCCTTGGGGGTTCCGGCAGCAACCGTGTCCACTCCGCGCAGCAGTAAAGGATGGTGCGCGAGCAGCAGACCGCGGGGACCGACGGTATCGACGACCGCGGCCGTGGCGTCTACGGCCACGGTCACCGAGTCGATCAGGTCATCCGGGTCGCCGCAGACCAGCCCCACCGAGTCCCAGTCATGCGCCAAATCGGGCGGATAGGCGTCATCCAGGGCGGCGATCACTTCGGCCAGCCGCACGCTCATCGCAATCCCTCCGCAACGGCAGCCACCAGCAGCGGCCAGTCCGGGCGGACCGCGGCCCGCAAGTGGGCCGGCGTCAGACCGACGAAAGTGTCGCATCGTCGCACCACAATCCCATTGGCGCGCAGATGTTTACGCATCAAAACACCATCCGGGACGATGAATGTCACGAACGGCGCATGACCGCTGATCACCTCCAGGCCCAGGCCGCTCAACGCGGCCGCGAACGCGGAACGCAGCCCCGACAGCACCGTCGCGTCGGCCTTGGCCTGCGTAACCGCGGCGGGTGCGCAGCAGCCGGCGATCGCCTCCAACTGCAGCGTGCCCAGCGGCCAGTGCGGACGATGTGCGGCCAGTCGGGCCAGCACCGGCGGCGCCCCCAGCGCGTAGCCGACCCGCAGGCCGGCCAGCGACCAGGTCTTGGTCAGGCTGCGCAGCACCAGTAGGTCGGGCAGGCACATATCTGCCACTGACTCCGGCTCTCCGGGCACGGCATCGGCGAACGCTTCGTCGACCACCACCAGCCTGCCCGGGCGGCGCAGGTTCAGCACCGCTTCGTGCGGGTGCAGCACCCCGGTGGGATTGGTCGGGTTGCCCACCACCACGAGGTCCGCGGTGTCCGGGATCGCCGCGCCGGAAAGCCGGAACGGCGGCGGCAGCACCACGTGCCGCAGCGGAATGCCGGCGGCCGCCAGGACAGCCTCGGGTTCGGTGAACGACGGGGCGATCAGCGCCGCCAGCCGTGGCTGCAGGGCCGGCAGCAGGGCGAACCCCTCCGATCCGCCCGCCAGCAGCAACACCTGGTCCTCCGGCACGCCGTGCCGGGCCGCCACCGCGGCGACCGCCGCATCGTGATCAGCGGGGCTGGGATAACCGGCGAGGTCGGGCAGTCGATCGGCCAGCCGCCGGAGGAGCCAGTCCGGCGGCCCGGCGGGGCGGACGTTGACGGCGAAATCGAGCAGGCCCGGCGCTCCGGCCTGGTCGCCGTGGTAGCGCGAGCCGGGGCGTACCGGTGTCTCCGCGCCCCGACCGCTCACCAGAAGCACAGTAGTCGGCGGGGTCCCGGCCGAGCCGACGGCGGTCGACGGCAATCGGTCAGCGACAATGGAGCGGTGAGTCCCGTCGTGGCCGGCGTCCGCCCGCAGTTGGTGATCTTCGACCTCGACGGCACCCTGACGGATTCGGCCGAGGGCATCGTGGCCAGCTTCCGGCACGCCCTGGCAGAGGTCGGCGCACAGGTTCCCGAGGGCGATCTGGCCGGCCTGCTGGTGGGGCCGCCCATGCACCGCACCATGGCCGCCCTGGGCCTGGGCGATCGGGTCGACGAGGCGGTCGCCGCCTATCGGGCCGACTACACCGGCCGCGGCTGGGCGATGAACGTCGTATTCGGCGGCGTCACCGAACTGCTGACCGACCTGCGCGACGCCGGGGTACGGCTGGCGGTGGCCACCTCGAAGGCCGAACCGACCGCACGGCGCGTCCTCGAGCACTTCGAGATGGCGGGTTATTTCGAGGTGATCGCCGGGGCCAGTCTCGACGGGACCCGGGCCGCCAAATCCGAGGTGCTGGCCCACGCGCTGGCCCAACTCGATCCGCTGCCGGAGCGGGTATTGATGGTGGGAGACCGTGCCTACGACGTGATCGGCGCCGCCGAGCACGGGATCGCTACCGTGGTGGTGGGCTGGGGCTACGGCGAAACCGATTTCGCCGAGCCACTCAGCGTCGAGCCGCTGACCCACGTCACGACCATGGCCGAACTGCGGGAGGTACTCGGTGTCTGAAACCCCGCTGCACGTCACCTTCGTGTGCTCGGGCAACATCTGCCGGTCGCCGATGGCCGAGAAGATGTTCGCCCAGCAGATCAGCCAACGCGGCCTGACCGATGCTGTCCGGGTGACCAGCGCGGGTACCGGCGGTTGGCATGCCGGCGCCGGCGCCGACGACCGTGCGGTACGGGTGCTCAGCGACCGCGGCTTCCCCGCCGAACACCGCGCCGCCCAGGTCGGCGAGGACCATCTGGCCGCCGATCTGGTGGTGGCTCTGGGCCGCAACCATCTTCGGCTCCTCGCCGAGTACGGCGTACCAGCCGAGCGGTTGCGGATGTTGCGGTCATTCGATCCCCGATCCGGTGCGCACCCACCCGATGTGGAAGACCCGTACTACGGCGACCACCGCGATTTCGAGGATGTGTTCACCGTTATCGAATTGGCCCTGCCGGGTCTGCATACCTGGGTTGACGAACAGTTGGCCGCTCGGGGATCCGCCGGCCGGGAGGTGGCGCGCTGATGCGCCGGTTGGCCTTCATGTTGCGGCCGGGATGGATCGCCCTGGCTTTGGTGGTGGCGGCATTCACCTATCTGGCGTTCACGGTGCTCGCACCCTGGCAGCTGGGCAAGAACACCACCACCAGCAGGGAGAACCGGCAGATCGAGGCGTCCATGACCGCCGGTCCGGTACCGGTGACCGAATATCTGCCGCAGCAGGACTCGGCGGCACCGAATGCGCAATGGCGCCGGGTCACGGCCACCGGCCGCTACCTTCCCGACACTCAGGTGCTGGTCCGGCTGCGGGTGATCGGCGGCGGCCCCGCCTACGAAGCGCTCGCCGCGTTCGCCGTCGACGATGGCCCCACCGTGCTGGTCAACCGCGGCTACAAGGCGCCCGAACAGGGCACCGCGGTACCGCCGATCCCCCCGCCGCCTTCCGGGACGGTGAGCATCACCGCGCGGCTGCGCGACTCCGAGACCGCACCGGCCGAAGGCAAGAAACCCTTCACCGAGTCGGGTTTCCGGCAGGTCTACGGTATCGACACCACCCAGATCGCCGGACTGATCCAGACCCCCCTGGCCGGTTCCTACCTACAGCTGATGGCTGACCAACCGGGGGTGCTCGAAGCGCTGCCGCTCCCCCAGCTCGACGCCGGGCCGTTCCTGTCCTACGGCATCCAATGGATCGCCTTCGGGATCATCGCCCCGATCGGCCTGGGCTATTTCCTGTACGCGGAGATCCGGATCCGCCGCCGGGAGGCCGCCGCGCGGTCGCTGGCCGAGTCCGGGCTGCAGTCCCCGGCCGAACCGGTCACCGTCGAGGAGAAGCTGGCCGACCGGTACGGACGCCGACGGTGAGCGCCACCGCCGCCACCACCGCGGCGCCCTGCACCCACCGCGAAAGCCGCACCGCCCGGCACAGATCTGACACTTCCGGGTCGGGACCGTCACCGAGCGTGGGACGGATCTCCAACTCGTGGCGATACTGGGTCGGTCCACCCAACCGCACGCCGAGGGCACCGGCGAAGGCGGCCTCCGCGACGCCGGCATTGGGACTCGGGTGCCGGGCCGCGTCGCGCCGCCAGGCCCGAACCGCACCTGCCGGCGACTCGCCGAGTAAGCCCGCGCACACCACCGTCAGTGCACCGGTCAGCCTGGCCGGCAGATAGTTGGCGATATCGTCTAATCGTGCTGCTGCCCAGCCGAATCGGGCGTATCGGGCCGACCGGTTGCCGACCATCGCATCCAGTGTGTTGATCCCGCGGTAGGCCAGCACCCCCGGCACCCCGGCCAGTGCCGCCCACAGCAACGGGGCGACGTGGGCGTCGGAGGTGTTCTCGGCGATCGATTCGCAGGCCGCGCGGGCCAACCCCGACTCATCGAGCACCGAAGGGTCGCGGCCGCACAGCGACGGCAGTAAATCCCGGGCACCGTCGAGATCCTCGTCACCGAGCCGATCGGCCATCGCTGAGCCCGTGCGGGCCAGTGTGGTTCCGCCGAGGGCCACCCAGGTCGCCACTGCCGTCACCGCGGCCCGCCCCGGACCGCGGCCGGCCCGGCCGGAAACCAGCGCTGCTGCACCGGCCAGTCCGCTCACCAACGCCGCGGTGTGCAGCGCCCCGGCGGCCCGGCTGTCACGGTAAGTCACCGTCTCAAGAGTCGTTGCGCACCAACCGAACCCCGCGACCGGATGGCCCCGCCGCGGGTCGGCGAACAGGGCGTCGACGCCGCAGCCCGCCGCGATTCCGGCCGCCGCCCACCGGTTGTGCGCCTTCACCACGGCAGCCTCTCACACGTGATTGACTGCCTCCACGAGCCAACGAACGTACAAGCCAACGGAAGCGGAGCAATGCCTGATCGAATCCTGAGAGCCGGGACCGTCATCACCATGGACCCGAATCGTCCCCGGGCCGAGGCAGTGGTCGTCGCGAACGGCCGGATCAGCGCCGTCGGTTCACTCGCCGAGTGCCGCGCGGCCGCCCCGGACGCCGACGTGGTCGATACCGGTGCGGCGGCCCTGCTACCCGGTCTTGTCGAACCGCACAGCCACCCGATGATGAGCGGTGTCGCCCTGAATCCGCCGGCCCGCAACATCACCCCGTTCAACGATCCGAACTGGACGGATGTGCAGAAGGTGTTCACCGCCGCGATCGCCGAAAGCGATCCGGGCACACCGCTGTTGTTCTCCGGCTTCGACGCACTGTTACACCAGCGTCCCGCGCCGGAGGCGCCCGAGCTGGACACGATCTTCGGGGACCGGGTGGCGGTGATCATCGACAATTCCGGCCACGGGGTCTACTTCAACACCGCGCTGATGAAGTCGAAGGGCTGGGACCTCACCCCGCCCGCCGACCCCGCCGGGGCGCATTTCGGCCGCAATCCCGATGGCAGCCTCAACGGTCAGGGCTTCGAGACCGCGGTGTTGTTCGCCGTAGTGGGCGATATCCTCGCCACGCTGGGAAACCCCCTGCTGGCCGCGGCGGAGTATTACACGACGATGGCGCGGGCCGGTCTGACATCCACCTCGGACATGACCTTCGACCTCAGCCTCAAACCCGGGTACGAGGCGCTGGCGGCCGCTCCGTCCTGCCCGCTGCGGCTCAGCATGTGGGAGGTCTCCACCAGTGACACCTTCACCGAGCCCACATCCTTCGCCGCCGGCGACGAATGGCTGATCAAACAAGGCGTCAAACTGTGGACCGACGGCTCCCCCTGGGTGGGCAACATCGGCATCTCGTTTCCGTATCTGGACAGCGATGCCACCCGGCTGGCCGGCATCGACCCGGCCAGGGCCGGCGGACCGCAGTCGATGAACTACACGCGAGCCGAGCTGGACACCATTCTGGACAAGGCCGCACCGGCCGGGTGGCAGATGGCTCTGCACGCCAACGGTGACCTGGCCATCGACTTGGCGCTGGATGCCTACGAGGCCGCCCTGCGGCGGCACAATCTGCTCGGCACCGACCACCGCTGGCGTATCGAGCATCTCGGCGCGGGTATCCGCAAGCACTTCGACCGGGCCGCCGAACTCGGCGTGTACACCTCGATGGCGCCGTTTCAGTACTACTACTGGGGTGATCTTCTGGACGGGCAGATGTTCGACCACGAACACGGCGCCCGCTGGCAGTCGTTCGGCGATGCCGCGGCCTCCGGTGCGGTGGTGTCGTTCCACAACGACGGTTCGGTGTCCCCGCCGACCCCGATCCTCAACGTCGCCACCGCGGTGACCCGGCATACCCGCTCCGGCGCGGTCCACGGTCCGGACCAGACGATGCCGCTGGAGCAGGCGCTGCGGGCGCACACCATCGACGCCGCGCGAACCCTGCACCGGGAAGCGCTCATCGGCTCGATCACCCCCGGCAAACTGGCCGACTTCACCGAACTCGCGGCCGACCCGTACGCCGTTGACCCGATGACGTTGGCCGAGAAGGCCACCGTGAACGGAACCTGGCTAGGCGGCGACCGCATCGACCTGGACACTTTCCTGGGCGCGGTAGGCGGCGCCGACGCCGCTCCGCACGCGCATCTGGCTGAACGGTCGATCGACCGGCGCTGCTGCTGACGGCGGCCGCCTCCGCGGTCAGCAGCTTGTCGGACCGTCACCCTAGAGTCGGCAGTGCGTGGCCGGTTCAACACGGGGGTAGGCGACATGACGGTTTCATCCGACGGGCCAGGACCGGACGGGGTACCGGAAACCTGGCCGGAGTACCTGCGCCGGATCAGCGGCGGTGCCACCCAGGCCCAGATCGCCGCTCGTATCGGCATCGGCCGACTCTCGGTGTGCAACTGGTTACACGGCAAGACCCAGCCCAAGGCGGAGAAGGTGATCAGCGTGGCCCGGGCTTTCGGTCGCCCCCCGGTCGAGGCTCTGTTGGCGGCGGCTTATCTCGGTGCCGAGGAGGTCGGCGGCCCGGTCAAGGTCAGCGTTTCACTGGAACAGGTGCTCGGCGAACTGCTCGGGGCCGAGGTGCTGCGTCGGCTGACCCGGCTGGACAGCCTCACCGACAGCAGATGAGCGCCCCGGAGCGGACGCGGCGCCGCCGAACATGCCGGGGTTCCTTCATCGCGGCGGATCACCCTTCCACCGGAAACTGTTGACGTATCTGCCCATATCCTGGGCGAGTTGCAGGTTGGCCCCCGACGGCATTCCGGGCCCGAATTCGGGCCCGAACTCGTGATAGGGGCCGGTAGCGCTCGCGACCAGCGCAATATCGTTCTTCACCGCCACCAGCATGACGATCCGAGTCGGCACATAGTCCGCGCTTGCGCCCGGCGGCCAGGAGTCGGCGACCACTCCGTAACCCGGCTGATAGCCGACGACGGCGTTCGGGATCTCGTAGACCGTACTGGCATCGGGGAAGGTCGCGGTGATGAGCGCTTCGGTGACCTCTTGTGGCGAGCGGCCCTGTGCGGGCCGGGAGAACAGCCGCATGGTGCCGCCGTCGCCGGCCGTGAACGTGGCCGTCACCCCATCGGACCCGGTGGTGACGTCGTAGGCGGAACCCGGAGCGGGATAGGACACCGAGAACAGCTCGCCGGGTGCGGTGAACCGGGGCAGCGCCATCGCCGGCGGACCCGCCGTCGGCCGGCCGCAATCCGGCGGGCACTCGTACCGCGCGGGTTTCTGCGTGACCAGGATCGATACCCCGACCAGCCCCGCGGCGATCACGCCGATGCTCGCGGCCCACACCCCCAGCAGCCGGCCCCACCGGGGCCGACTCACCGCCGGGGCGGCGTACGGGCCCGGCGGCATTGCGTAACCGGGATAGGACTCGTTGTCGCGGTCGGGTTCCGGTCTCGGCGGGCCGGCAACCGCCACCCGATACGGCCGTGATCGCCGGCGGGCTTCACGTGATGAGCGCGACGACGCCCGGGTGGCCGCCCCACAGGCCGGGCAGAACGCCGTATCCGGTACTACCTGATCACAACGCACACACAGCAGGGGCTGGCTCTGACGGATCGGATCAGGAGTTTCGTGCAGCAGCGCCAGTTGTACGCCGAACCGCAGCGTCAGCAGCGCGACGAAGGTCAGCGCGATGTGTAGGAACAGCACCGTCAGTTGCGAGATGTTGAGGATGTCGATGACTCCGAGGCAAGCCTGAACAGCCACCATCGCCACCGCCAGCATGATCAGCCGAACCCGGGTGTGATCGCGGGCATCGGACTTCGGACCGGTGAACCACAGGACGGTCCCGATCAGCCCGCCGGCCGCCGCCGCGGTCAGCGGCACCGCCAAACCCCCGATACAGGCCTGGGCGATCACCCCGGCCAGCGGCCGCGGATGGGCGATCGGACCGGTGGCCAATATCGGGGCGAGTCGCGTCATGGTCGCACCCGTGGTGAACGCCAGCGCCGCCAGCGCTCCGATCACGAAGCCGTCCAGGGACTCTCGCGTCACCGGGCCCCGCAGCCGGACCAGAACAGCCGGAACGATCGCCAGGAGCGCGGCGACGATCGGAAGGGCGAGACCTTCGCGAAGTACGGTGCCCATCGCGACGCCGGCGCCGAGTTGGGCACCGTGGGAGCGCGCGAAGATCCCGCCGGTCAGCAGCATCCAGACCGCTCCGAGTGCGGTACCGACCGCTATCACGGCGATCAGCGTGGACCGGGGTATGTCCCGGTCCACATCTGCCTCGCGCAGGTACAGCAGGAACAGCAGGGGCACGCCGAAGGCCGCCACCGTGATGACAGCAGGGGGAATCTGCAGCAGGGCGAATCCGACCAGGCCGATCAGCACCAGCAACAGACCGATTCCGAACGGCCGCCGCGCACGCCGTGCAAGGTGCGGAAACAACGAGCTGGTGATCGAGGGGCGCAGCACGCTCTCCTGCGGGGCCGCCACAAACGTATGAACCCGCAGCCACTGATCACCGTCGCCGGGTTCAGCACTCAGCGGCGTCCCGCAGCGGCCGCAGAAGGAACCGGCCGGGATCTGCGTCCCGCAGCCCGGGCATGTCATGGTCGGTACCGGGTCGCGCCCGGATCCGGCTTCGGTGCTCATCGGGCCGACTTCTGCGCCTCGAGCAGGCTCTGGACGAGGACTTCGACGCTCGGGCTACCCAGCCCGGTGACCAGGTCATAGCCCGGTTTGGCGAAGTCCACCGCGTTGGCGCCGAGGGTGATGTCCCGGAATGCCGGTACCGTCGCGTCGCGGGCGACCTGGTAGAGCAGCGGGTTGAGATCACCGAGGGCACTGCCGCCGCGCTCGATGATGAACTGGTTCATGACCGCGGTCAGTCCGGCCCAGATCGGCGCCGATAGCGAGGTGCCGCCGCCCACGACGATCTGTTGGCCGAACACGAATTTGACGCCGGTGATCGGGTCGGCCACCGCGGCGACATCGGGGGAAAGTCGTTGGCCGTCCCCGACTCCGACATCCAGATCCTGCTGCCAGTCCGGGCGGTCGAACAGCGCCGAGACTCCGCCCCCGGAACCCTGGGTGAGCGGAGCGTCGAACCACGCCTGTTCGGCCAGCCACACACCGTCGGCATCGGTCGACAGCGTGGTGCCGCCGACGGAGGTCATCTCCGGTATCGACGCGACCGCATCCAGACCGATGTCGTCGGTGCTCGGCGGGGCGGCCCATGCCTGGCCACCTTTGCAGGCGAGGCCGGCGAGGTCGCCGCTGGCGTCGAAGGCCGTGGTACCGGTGCGGTGTGCCGCGGCCAGCGCGGAACGAACCGGCACCAGATCGGCGGCGGTGATGAGTTTGTCGCAACCCCAGCCGATGGAGAAACTCCATACCGCGCCGGGAAATCGCCGGGTGGTGTCCTCCATCATCTCGGCGATCTTCTCGTACGATCCGTCACCCTGCACTGTCGGCAGGGCGTTGACCAAAACCTTTGTCGCGTCGGGCGCGATCGCGTGGATGGCCTGAAGGTCCATCGTCGCCTCCCCGCGCCGGGCGGGTGGCTGACCCCCCACCACCTCCGGGGTGAACTGGGGCAGACCGAACGTCGATGCGAACATGTCGAGATCGGCCTGATCAAACCCGTCGAAGGCGAAGACGACCACCGTGACGTCCTTGCCGGTGTAGCCGCGATCGCGCAACGATTGGACGTCATAGGTTCGCAGCAGCGCGTCGGGTGTCAAGCCCTGGTCGGGAATATCCAACGGCGGCAACGGCGGCCGGGATTCGTGATACGGGGTGTAGCCGAGGACACGCCCGAATTCGATGACCTCGCCGCGCAGCGGAACCGGCACCGCGGGCTGCTGCGGGGATGCGTAGAAGACCTGACCACGCCGACCCCGGTAGTCGCGCACGTCCACATCCAGGGCGCCGGCCAGCACCGCGGGCCGACCCTCGAGGACGGCCCAGGAGTCACCCGTTCGCCACCGAACCGACAACCCACGCTGCTGTGCCCATCCGGTCAGCAGATCGGGGCGGGACTCGGCGTGCAGTGCCGCAGTCAGCCGGACGTCGTCGTTCTGCGCCGGACCGAGATCGGTCGAACCGGCCAGGAGTTGGGCAAACGGGCCACCGATCGACGCGGGCCTCGGGTCGGGGCGCGGATCGGCGGCCGGCATGGACCCCGCGGTGAACAACGCCACCACCACCGCGACGGCGGTGCGTGAACGTTGCGGCAGGATCACAAGGTACGCAACGCTCCGCCGGTACGGCATCGAAGTTTCATGCGGGCCAAGAATACTCGGGTGCGCACCCGGCCTGACGGACTTGGTGGGCGTGGACGGTATCGAACCGCCGACCGCTGGTGTGTAAAACCAGAGCTCTACCACTGAGCTACACGCCCGTGCCACAGGCTGCGCCGCACGCCCGTGCCCCGGGGGAGGCTACCCGCAGCCGCCGCGGGTTGGAAAATCGTCGGTCAGGACGTCAACGCGGCGAGCGCGTCGGTCCACACCTTCTGGTCGCGGGCCTCACCGGGCTGATTGCATTCGGCGAACCGGACCACGCCGGTTCGGTCGATCACGAAGGTTCCGCGGTTGGCGAAGCCGCCGTCAGAGTTGAACACCCCATAGGCCTGCGCGACCGCGCCGTGCGGCCAGAAATCGGACAGCACCGGGAAGGTGAACCCGCTTTCGGTGGCCCAGATCTTGTGCGTCGGGGGCGGACCCACCGATACCGCCAGGGTGGCGGTGTCGTCGTTGTCGTAGGTGGGCAGGTTGTCCCGAACCTCATCGAGTTCGCCCTGGCAGATGCCGGTGAACGCCAACGGGAAGAACACCAGCAGCACGTTCTTGCGACCACGGAAGTCACTGAGGCTGACCGGCTGACCGTTCTGGTCCTTGAGGGTGAAGTCCGGGGCCCCGGCCCCGACCGCCAGTGTCATGAATGCCTCCCGGCCGCCTTGGACCTCGGCTGCACCAGACGGCTGCCGATCCAGTCACCCAGATTCGCCGAAGACGTCTGCATCAGACCGGCGGTCGGGGCCGCTTCGGCGATGTCCGCCGGCAGCACATGCCCAGGTTTCCCGGTCTTGGGGGTCAGAACCCAGATGATCCCGTCTTCGGCCAGTGGAGTGATGGCGTCCATCAACCGGTCCACCAGGTCCCCGTCGGTGTCGCGCCACCACAGCAGGACGACATCGATCACCTCGTCGGCGTCCTCATCGAGAAGGTCACTCCCGCAGGTTTCCTCGACGCTGAACCGGATGGCGTTGTCGGTGTCCTCGTCCCAGCCCAACTCCTGGACGATCTGATCCGGGTGGATGTCCAGCCTTTGTGCGTAGCTACGCCCGCCGTCACTCAGGGCGACCACCGTCTCAGACCTCCTCTTGTGTCGACCGCCTGCCGTGGCCCTATCGTCGCACGGCCCGACCGGGTCGGTCTCCTCGCGGTCGCTTTCATCGGTACGAATCGTCACAAAGTTCGAGGGCGGTCGCCCTGGCCTGGTTGAGTTCACTGATCACCGTGTTGAACTCCGACGGCGGCACCTGGTCGTTGATCGCCTCGGCGGTGGTGACCGCTCCGACCACCCAGCCGAGGAAGGCATCCCGAAGTTCCGCGGGCACGATATCGCTGATGCTGGTCTCCACCGCCTCCGCGCTCTGAATCAGACCGTCGATGGCCGGACCCTCGGTGGCCGCGATATTGCTGCCCTCCTCGTTGAAAGCATCGACGTAATCATTGACCGCATCGATGGCTTCGGCGCTGGTGATCGCCAGCGTCTCACAGGTGGCCAGGACTGCCTGCGTCGTCCGCGAGGCCTGCCGTTCGGACTCCCGGGCCCTGGAACTGGCCGCAGACTGCGATGACGACAGCGACATCGACGTGCGGTAGGCGGGGGCTTCACCCGCGTTGACCTCAGCGTCGCCACCCGTCACGGTGGTGCAGCCCACCACCCCCATGGACACCAGCGCGGCGCCGCCGACCAGCATTCCGGCGATGCGCACTCCCCGCGCGGTTCCGCTCAGCACGCCTGCAGACGTTACCGGGTCGCCGCCCGGATGGGCGGGCGGCGCGAACTGTGCGACGGGAGTGGCGTCGGTGCGGCACGATAGGACGGGTATCCCATCCCACCCTCCCCCCACCCAACGAGGAGCGGAAGTGACGGCCCAGTTCGCGCGTGATCAACGGAGTCAAGGCTCGGAATCCGATCGGGTTCGGGTGATTCGCGACGGCGTCGCGTCCTACCTGCCGGATATCGACCCGGACGAGACTTCGGAGTGGCTGGAATCGTTCGACGGGCTGGTGTCCCGCTCCGGACCGGCCCGGGCCCGCTACCTGATGTTGCGTCTGCTGGAACGGGCCGGCGAACAACGCGTGTCGCTGCCGGCGCTGACCTCGACGGACTACGTCAACACCATCCCCACCGAACTGGAGCCGTGGTTTCCCGGCGACGAGGACGTCGAACGGCGTTACCGGCGCTGGATCCGGTGGAACGCCGCCATCATGGTGCACCGCGCGCAGCGCCCCGGCGTCGGAGTGGGCGGGCACATCTCGACCTACGCCTCCTCGGCCGCGCTCTACGAGGTGGGTTTCAACCACTTCTTCCGCGGCAAGTCCCACCCCGGTGGCGGCGATCAGATCTACATTCAGGGCCACGCCTCCCCCGGCATCTACGCCCGCGCGTTCCTGGAGGACCGGCTGTCGGCCGACCGACTCGACGGTTTCCGCCAGGAACACAGCCATCCCGGCGGCGGACTGCCCTCCTACCCGCACCCCCGGTTGATGCCGGACTTCTGGGAGTTCCCGACGGTGTCGATGGGCCTGGGTCCGATGTACGCCATCTACCAGGCCCGGTTCAATCACTACCTGCACGACCGCGGCATCAAGGACACCACCGATCAGCACGTATGGGCCTTCCTCGGCGACGGTGAGATGGACGAGCCGGAGAGCCGCGGGCTGATCCAGGTCGCCGCCAACGAGGCGCTGGACAACCTGACCTTCGTCATCAACTGCAACCTGCAGCGCCTCGACGGGCCGGTGCGCGGTAACGGCAAGATCATCCAGGAACTGGAATCGTTCTTCCGCGGTGCCGGCTGGAACGTCATCAAGGTGGTGTGGGGACGCGAGTGGGACGCCCTGCTGCAGGCCGATAAGGACGGTGCGCTGGTGAACCTGATGAACACCACCCCGGACGGGGACTTCCAGACCTATAAGGCCAATGACGGCGCCTACGTTCGCGAGCATTTCTTCGGCCGCGATCCCCGAACCAAGGCCCTCGTGCAGAACATGTCCGATGACGAAATCTGGAACCTCAAACGCGGCGGGCACGACTACCGCAAGGTTTACGCCGCCTACCGGGCCGCGATGGAACACAAGGGCCAGCCGACGGTGATCCTGGCCAAGACCATCAAGGGGTACACCCTGGGCTCGCATTTCCAAGGCCGCAATGCCACCCACCAAATGAAAAAGCTTGCGCTGCAAGACCTCAAGGATTTCCGGGACGCCATGCGGATTCCGATCGGCGACGCCGAGCTAGAGGCGAACCCGTACCTGCCGCCGTACTACCATCCGGGCCCGGACACCCCCGAGATCCGCTACCTGCTGGACCGGCGAACCGCGCTGGGCGGGTTCCTACCGGAACGTCGCACCAAATGCCGCGCGTTGACCCTGCCGCCACGCGAGGTCTACGACGTTGTGAAATCCGGTTCCGGGCACCAGGAAGTGGCCACCACGATGGCGACGGTGCGGGTTTTCAAGGAATTGCTGCGCGAAACGGGCGAGAACGCGGTGGGCCGCCGCATCGTGCCGATCATCCCCGACGAGGCCCGCACCTTCGGGATGGACTCCTGGTTTCCGACCCTGAAGATCTACAACCGCAACGGCCAGCTCTACACCGCCGTCGACGCCCAACTCATGTTGGCCTACAAGGAGAGTGAGCAGGGCCAGATCCTGCACGAGGGCATCAACGAGGCCGGCTCCTGCGCATCGTTCACCGCGGTGGGCTCGTCGTACTCGACCCACAACGAGCCGATGATCCCGGTCTACATCTTCTACTCGATGTTCGGCTTCCAGCGCACCGGTGACAGCTTCTGGGCCGCGGCCGACCAGATGGCCCGCGGCTTCGTACTGGGCGCCACGGCGGGGCGCACCACTCTCACCGGCGAGGGTCTGCAGCACGCCGACGGCCACTCCCTGCTGCTGGCCTCGACCAACCCGGCGGTGGTGGCTTATGACCCGGCGTTCGCCTACGAGATCGCCCATATCGTCGAGAGCGGGCTGAGCCGCATGTTCGGGGATGACCCGGAGAACGTGTTCTTCTACATCACCATCTACAACGAGCCCTACACCCAGCCCGCCGAGCCGGGGAACCTCGACGTCGAGCATCTCTTGCGCGGGATGTACCGATACCGGGCAGCCGGCCAGAACCGCACCAGCACCGCGCAGATTCTGGCCTCCGGCGTGGCCATGCCGGATGCCCTGAGGGCCGCGGAGATGCTGGCTCAGCACTGGGACGTGGCCGCCGATGTGTGGTCGGTGACGAGCTGGAACGAGCTACACCGCGACGGCCTCTCGGTGGAGAAGGAGATCCTGCGCCACCCGGACCGTCCCGCTCCGACCCCCTTTGTGACGCAGGTACTGAGCGCGACCGCCGGTCCGGTGATCGCGGTCTCGGACTGGATGCGCGCGGTGCCCGAGCAGATCCGTCCGTGGGTTCCCAACACCTACCTCACGCTGGGCACCGACGGGTTCGGTTTTTCCGACACCCGCCCGGCTGCACGCCGCTACTTCAACACCGATGCGGAATCGGTGGTGGTCGCGGTGCTCGAGGCGCTGGCCCGCGACGGCGAGGTCGACCCGTCGGTGGCCATTGCGGCCGCCCGGGAATACCGGATCGACGATGTGATGGCGGCACCGGAACAAACCTCGGACCCCGGAGTGGCGTAGGCCACGACATCCGGCCCCGGAGTGGCGTAGGCCACGACATCCGGCCCCGGAGTGGCGTAGGCCACGACATTGGCTGTTCCCTCCAAAAAGTGCCGTAGATTTTAGGGA
>JAHZJY010000263.1 GCA_022600695.1 Actinomycetes bacterium
CCCGTTCACCTTCTCCGGCGGCTGTCTCATCTGCGGGACTTCTCAGGAGGCCGCCGCCGAGGCGTTCCTCGACCCCGACCGCACCGCGCTGACCGACAGTGCCCTCGCGGCCGGCTACACCGGCGACGTCAGTGAACTTCAAGGCTCGTTCGTCCTCGCCGGGCATTCCGCCGGCGGCGGATTCGCCACCGCGACGGCCGCCGACTACATCGATGCCGGCACCCCCGACCAGGACGCCGACCTGGCGGGCGTGGTGATGTACGACGGCGTCTCCAACGGCACCTTCGACGGCACCTTCACCCAGCAGCTGTCGGTGCTGGACACCGCGGACATCCCCGTCTACCAGGTGGCCGCCCCGGCCCAGATCTGGAATGCCTTCGGCGCGACCACCAACCAGTTGATGGCCGCCCGCCCGGGCGAGTTCACCGGTGCTGTCCTGGTGAACGGCTCCCACGTCGATTCGTTGCTCGGCGCCAATCCGATCATCGACTTCGTCGCGGAGCTGGTCACCAGGTTCTCCCCGGCCGGCAACACCGCGGCCGTCTACAACCTGAGCACCGGCTGGATCAACGATCTCTACCTCGGCGCCACCCCGGATGCCCCGCAATTCGGCCTGTACTCCGCGGCCAACGAGCAGATCATCATGGGCGACGCCGCCGCGGTGAGCCTGCCCACCCCCTTCGCCAACAATCTCTCGCCGCTGGACGCCGTGCTCAAAGACGTGATCGACGCCGTCGGCTCGATCTTCGGCCTGACCCCGACCCCGGTGGTCAACACCGGGGAAAACGGGGTCACCGGCTACGTGAAACCGCCGCTGTCCAACGGGGTGACCGGTGTGCGGACCGGCTCGTCCGATTTGCTCATCCCCTCCGGGGTCAACGGGTACAACGCCCCCGCCGACTGGTATTTCCCGACCCAGGCCGACGGCTCGGTGCAGGCCAACGGCGTCATCTGGCTGCAGCACGGCTTCTTGGGCTTCAACGCCTGGTACGCCGACATGGCGCAGGCGCTGGCGCAGGAGACCAACAGCGTCGTGGTGGCGCCCAACATCTTCTGGTTCGATCCCGCGTTCACCGGCGAGGCCGCCGCCGACATGTTCGTCGGCGACCGGGCCGCACTGAACGTCAGCGCCAACGAGGCCGGCTACTCGGGGCTGCTCCCGCAGAACTTCATCCTCACCGGGCATTCCGCGGGTGGCCGGTTCGCCACGGCGGCCGGAGCGGGCACCGTGGACAACGGCTCCTCCGCCGACCTGCTCGGTGTGGTGATGTTCGACGGTGTGTCGCGCCCCCCGGAATTCAACGAACAACTGCAGACCCTGATCGGCGCGGGGATCCCGGATTACCAGATCGCCGCGCCGCCGCAGCGGTGGAACGCCTGGGGAGTGGCCACCGAGGCGATGCTGGCGGAGTATCCGGACCAGTTCTTCGGCGTCCAGATCGACAACGGGTCGCACACCGACGTCATCGGCGGCGACTCGCTGTTCGGGTTGCTCGGCGAGCTGGGCAGCGACCTGATCGTCCGGCCGTCCCCGCCGGGAGGTAAGGCCGCGGTGCGCACCTTCGCCACCGGCTGGGTCAACGACCTCTACAGCGGCGTCTTCGGCCCCACCAACCCGTTCTACGGCATCTACGGCAACCCCAACGACGGCACCTATGTGGGCAACCAGGCGGTCGTCATGGGCGAGGCCGGCGCCACCACCCTGCCCGCGCCGCCCCCGGTGACCGTGGATCCGGACCTGCCGCCCACCGAGAATTACCTGGGCACCTGGTACGAGCAGGGCAGCGTCAAGCAGTTCTTCTCCATCGGCCTGGTCAACACCAAGGCGGTGTACAGCCTCAACGACGACGGCAGTATCAAGGTGGAGAACTCGGGCAACTACTTCGGGCCCAACGGTCCGGCGTCGAACATCACCGGCAGCGCGGTACCGGTGAACGCCGCCAACACCCGGCTCAACGTCGGCTTCTTCTTCGGCGAGCCGAGCAGTGACGAGCCGGGTAACTACTGGATCCTGGACTACGCCCCGGATTACAGCTGGGCCATCGTCAGCGACTCCAGCGGACGGTCGGGCTTCATCCTCACCCGCGACCAGGTGATCCCCGCCGACGAGTACGACGAGCTGGTGGCCCGGGCTCAGCAACTCGGGGTGTCCGGCAACATCACCCCGACCGCGCAGTTCCCGACCACCGAGTCGGGCGCGGCGCTGCCGGGAGCGGCCGTCCTGCCCGCCCCGGTCACGGTCTGAGGAGGCGACGGGTTTTTTTCCGGCAAACACCGCCGAAAGCCTTGACGGAAGCCCACTGACCAGTCAACCTTGTGGGCAGCATGTGTTTTCGGGTCGTCAGTCACCAGCCAGCGTGGTGCCGCCCAGCACACGCCGGTTGAGGACGCCGCCGATCTGCGGTATGGTCGGACGTTGCGCTGGCTTCCCCCTTGCCGCCCTCAACCCGCACCGTGACGCCATGGCCCTGTTCTGAGTATTCGTGCCGCTCAGGAGGTCTTGTCCGGGTCCTGCGTGGTGACGGGTCCGGACAGGTGATCGTCAGAGCGAACCTACGCAGATGAGCGGCGATGGATTCGGCACTGGCCGGATTCCGGAAGTCCGCATGAGGTGCCGGAAGGATGCATCTTGGCAGTCTCGAGCCAGAGCAAAACGACAACCGCTTCTTCTAACCCCGTCCCGGGGGCGCCGAACCGAATCTCCTTCGCCAAGCTGCGCGAGCCGCTTGAGGTTCCGGGCCTGCTCGACGTCCAGATCGACTCGTTCGACTGGCTGATCGGCGACCCGCGCTGGCGTGCCGTCGCCGCGGCCCGCGGTGAGGTCGACCCCAAGGGCGGCCTCGAGGAGGTGCTCGACGAGCTCTCGCCCATCGAGGACTTCTCCGGCTCGATGTCGCTGAGCTTCACCGACCCGCGCTTCGACGAGGTCAAAGCGCCGGTCGACGAGTGCAAAGACAAGGACATGACGTACGCGGCCCCGCTGTTCGTCACCGCCGAGTTCATCAACAACAACACCGGCGAGATCAAGAGCCAGACGGTGTTCATGGGCGATTTCCCGATGATGACCGAGAAGGGCACCTTCATCATCAACGGCACCGAGCGTGTCGTGGTCAGCCAGCTGGTGCGCTCGCCCGGCGTCTACTTCGACCACTCGGTCGACAAGGGCACCGAGAAGGACCTGCACTCGGTCAAGGTCATCCCGGGCCGCGGCGCCTGGCTGGAGTTCGACGTCGACAAGCGTGACACCGTCGGCGTCCGGATCGACCGCAAGCGCCGCCAGCCGGTCACCGTGCTGCTCAAGGCGCTCGGCTGGACCAACGAGCAGATCCGCGAGCGGTTCGGCTTCTCCGAGATCATGATGACGACCCTGGAGAAGGATCCGACCGCCGGCACCGATGAGGCGCTGCTGGACATCTACCGCAAGCTGCGCCCGGGCGAGCCGCCGACCAAGGAGTCCGCGCAGACCCTGCTGGAGAACCTGTTCTTCAAGGAGAAGCGCTACGACCTGGCCCGGGTGGGCCGCTACAAGGTCAACAAGAAGTTGGGCCTCAACCCCGGCGAGCCGATCACCAACTCGACGCTGACCCCCGAGGACATCGCCGCCACCATCGAGTACCTGGTGCGCCTGCACCACGCGGCGGAGACCGGCACGCCGGACACCATGACCGCACCCGGCGGTGTCGAGGTGCCGGTCGAGGTCGACGACATCGACCACTTCGGCAACCGCCGACTGCGCACCGTGGGCGAGCTGATCCAGAACCAGATCCGGGTCGGACTGTCCCGGATGGAGCGGGTGGTCCGGGAGCGGATGACCACCCAGGACGTCGAGGCGATCACCCCGCAGACCCTGATCAACATCCGTCCGGTGGTGGCGGCGATCAAGGAGTTCTTCGGCACCAGCCAGTTGAGCCAGTTCATGGATCAGAACAACCCGCTGTCCGGGCTGACCCACAAGCGGCGGCTGTCCGCCCTCGGGCCGGGCGGGCTGTCCCGTGAGCGGGCCGGCCTGGAGGTCCGCGATGTGCACCCCAGCCACTACGGCCGGATGTGCCCGATCGAGACCCCGGAAGGCCCGAACATCGGCCTGATCGGTTCGCTGTCGGTGTACGCGCGGGTCAACCCGTTCGGTTTCATCGAGACGCCGTACCGCAAGGTCGTCGACGGTGTGGTCAGCGACGATGTGCACTACCTGACCGCCGACGAGGAGGACCGCCACGTCGTGGCGCAGGCCAACTCGCCGACCGACGCCGACGGCCGCTTCACCGAACCCCGGGTTCTGGTGCGCCGCAAGGGCGGCGAGGTCGAGTACGTCAGCGCCACCGAGGTCGACTTCATGGATGTCTCGCCGCGCCAGATGGTGTCGGTGGCCACCGCCATGATCCCGTTCCTCGAGCACGACGACGCCAACCGGGCCCTGATGGGTGCCAACATGCAGCGTCAGGCCGTCCCGCTGGTGCGCAGTGAGGCGCCGCTGGTGGGCACCGGGATGGAACTGCGCGCCGCGATCGACGCCGGTGACGTCGTCGTCGCGGAGAAAGCCGGTGTGGTCGAGGAGGTTTCGGCCGACTACATCACCGTGATGGCCGACGACGGCACCCGGCACAGCTACCGGATGCGCAAGTTCAACCGGTCCAACCACGGCACCTGCGCCAACCAGCGGCCGATCGTCGACACCGGTCAGCGGGTCGAGGCCGGCCAGGTCGTCGCCGACGGGCCGTGCACCGAGAACGGCGAGATGGCGCTGGGCAAGAACCTGCTCGTGGCGGTCATGCCGTGGGAGGGCCATAACTACGAGGACGCGATCATCCTGTCCAGCCGCCTGGTTGAGGAGGACGTGCTCACCTCGATTCACATCGAGGAGCACGAGATCGACGCCCGCGACACCAAACTCGGTGCCGAGGAGATCACCCGGGACATCCCGAACGTCTCCGACGAGGTGCTCGCCGATCTCGACGAGCGCGGCATCGTGCGCATCGGTGCCGAGGTCCGCGACGGCGACGTCCTGGTCGGCAAGGTCACGCCGAAGGGTGAGACCGAACTGACCCCGGAGGAGCGGCTGCTGCGCGCCATCTTCGGCGAGAAGGCCCGCGAGGTGCGCGACACCTCGCTGAAGGTGCCGCACGGCGAGTCCGGCAAGGTCATCGGAATCCGGGTGTTCTCCCGCGAGGACGATGACGAGCTGCCCGCCGGCGTCAACGAGCTGGTCCGGGTCTACGTCGCACAGAAGCGCAAGATCTCCGACGGTGACAAGCTGGCCGGCCGGCACGGCAACAAGGGCGTCATCGGCAAGATCCTGGCGCAGGAGGACATGCCGTTCCTTCCGGACGGCACCCCGGTCGACATCATCCTCAACACCCACGGTGTGCCGCGACGGATGAACATCGGCCAGATCCTCGAGACCCACCTGGGCTGGATCGCCAAGACCGGCTGGCAGGTCGGCACGGACGGTGCCGGCAATCCGCCCGAGTGGGCGAAGAACCTGCCCGCCGACATTCTCGAGGCCCCGGCGGACAGCATCGTGTCCACCCCGGTCTTCGACGGTGCCCGCGAGGAGGAGTTGCAGGGTCTGCTCAGCTCGACGCTGGCCGACCGGGACGGCAACGTCCTGGTCAACGCCGACGGCAAGGCGATGCTCTACGACGGACGCAGTGGTGAACCGTTCCCGTACCCGGTGACGGTCGGCTACATGTACATCCTCAAGCTGCACCACCTGGTGGACGACAAGATCCACGCCCGCTCGACCGGCCCGTACTCGATGATCACCCAGCAGCCGCTGGGCGGTAAGGCCCAGTTCGGCGGCCAGCGGTTCGGTGAGATGGAGTGCTGGGCCATGCAGGCCTACGGCGCGGCATACACGCTGCAGGAACTGCTGACCATCAAATCCGACGACACCGTCGGCCGGGTCAAGGTCTACGAGGCGATCGTCAAGGGCGAGAACATCCCCGAGCCGGGTATCCCGGAGTCGTTCAAGGTGCTGCTCAAGGAACTGCAGTCGCTGTGCCTCAACGTCGAGGTGCTCTCCAGCGACGGGGCGGCCATCGAGATGCGCGACAGCGATGACGACGACTTGGAACGCGCTGCGGCCAACCTCGGAATCAACTTGTCCCGCAACGAGTCCGCGTCAGTCGAGGACCTGGCTTAAGCCCTCTCCGTTATTGGTTTCCAGCTATTGGTTTCTAGCCCGCAAGGGGAAAGGGAGTTACGTGTTAGACGTCAACTTCTTCGATGAACTCCGCATCGGCCTGGCCACCGCCGAGGACATCCGCACATGGTCCTACGGCGAGGTCAAGAAGCCGGAGACCATCAACTACCGCACCCTCAAGCCGGAGAAGGACGGCCTGTTCTGCGAGAAGATCTTCGGACCCACTCGCGACTGGGAGTGCTACTGCGGCAAGTACAAGCGGGTGCGCATCAAGGGCATCATCTGCGAGCGCTGCGGTGTCGAGGTGACCCGCGCGAAGGTGCGCCGCGAGCGGATGGGCCATATCGAGTTGGCCGCCCCGGTCACCCACATCTGGTACTTCAAGGGCGTCCCGTCGCGGCTGGGCTACCTGCTGGACCTGGCGCCGAAGGATCTCGAGAAGATCATCTACTTCGCGGCCTATGTGATCACCGCCGTCGACACCGAGATGCGGCACAACGAACTGTCCACCCTCGAGGCCGAGATGGTGGTGGAGAAGAAGGCCGTCGAGGATCAGCGCGAGAACGATCTGGCGGCCCGCGCCCAGAAGCTCGAGGCCGACCTGGCCGAGCTGGAGGCCGAGGGTGCCAAGTCCGATGTGCGTCGCAAGGTCAAGGACGGCGGCGAGCGGGAGATGCGTCAGATCCGCGACCGGGCCCAGCGTCAGCTGGACCGGCTCGACGAGATCTGGAGCACCTTCACCAAGCTGGCTCCCAAACAGCTCATCGTCGACGAGAACCTCTACCGCGAGCTGGTCGACCGCTACGGCGAGTACTTCACCGGGTCGATGGGTGCCGAGGCCATCCAGAAGCTGATCGAGACCTTCGATATCGACGCCGAGGCCGAGATCCTGCGCGAAACCATCCGCAGCGGCAAGGGGCAGAAGAAGCTGCGCGCGCTCAAGCGGCTGAAAGTCGTCGCGGCGTTCCAGGCCAACCGCAACTCGCCGATGGGCATGGTGCTCGACGCGGTTCCGGTGATCCCGCCGGAGCTGCGGCCCATGGTCCAGCTGGACGGCGGCCGGTTCGCCACCTCCGACCTCAACGATCTGTACCGCCGGGTGATCAACCGCAACAACCGGCTCAAGCGACTGATCGATCTCGGTGCGCCCGAGATCATCGTCAACAACGAGAAGCGGATGCTGCAGGAGTCCGTCGACGCGCTGTTCGACAACGGCCGCCGCGGCCGGCCCGTCACCGGGCCGGGCAACCGTCCGCTGAAGTCGCTCTCGGATCTGTTGAAGGGCAAGCAGGGCCGGTTCCGTCAGAACCTGCTCGGCAAGCGCGTCGACTACTCCGGGCGTTCGGTCATCGTGGTCGGTCCGCAGCTCAAGCTGCACCAGTGCGGTCTGCCCAAACTGATGGCCCTGGAGCTGTTCAAGCCGTTCGTGATGAAGCGTCTGGTGGACCTCAACCACGCGCAGAACATCAAGAGCGCCAAGCGGATGGTGGAACGTCAGCGTCCGCAGGTGTGGGATGTGCTCGAAGAGGTCATCTCCGAGCACCCGGTGCTGCTCAACCGCGCCCCCACCCTGCACCGCCTCGGCATCCAGGCCTTCGAGCCGATGCTGGTGGAGGGCAAGGCGATTCAGCTGCACCCGCTGGTGTGCGAGGCCTTCAACGCCGACTTCGACGGCGACCAGATGGCCGTGCACCTGCCGCTGAGCGCCGAGGCGCAGGCCGAGGCCCGCGTGCTGATGCTGTCCTCGAACAACATCCTGTCGCCGGCGTCGGGTAAGCCGCTGGCCATGCCGCGTCTGGACATGGTCACCGGGTTGTACTTCCTGACCACCCATATCGCCGGTGACACCGGCGAATACGTCCCGGCCGGGAAGGACCTGCCGGAGTCCGGTGTGTTCAGCAGCCCCGCCGAGGCCATCATGGCGATGGACCGCGGCTCGCTGAGCGTGCGGGCGCAGATCAGGGTGCGGCTGACCCAGCAGCGTCCGCCGCATGAGGTCGAGACCGAGATGTTCGGCGAGAACGGCTGGCGTCCGGGAGATGCCTGGATC
>JAHZJY010000029.1 GCA_022600695.1 Actinomycetes bacterium
GACCATGGTGTCTTCGGCGCTGCCGCGGCCGACCGTGTCGCCATGCCAGGCCACGCTGTCGGAGCCGTTGCGGTACAAGCAGAACCCCGCTGAGGTGAACGGCTCACCGAGTTCCCCCGCGTAGATGTCGTTCAGCCGTCGACGCAACCGGGCCACCGAGGGGTGCGGTGCTGATCCGATGGTCAGGTCGCAGAAACTCACCAACCGCGGCACGAGGAGCACCCGGTCATACATCTGCCGGCGTTCGGACCGCCAGGCGACCGCCGTGCGTAGGTCAGCG
This sequence comes from Actinomycetes bacterium, assembly GCA_022600695.1. Lineage (GTDB taxonomy): Bacteria > Actinomycetota > Actinomycetes > Mycobacteriales > Mycobacteriaceae > Mycobacterium. Next base: position 281 of record JAHZJY010000029.1, read on the forward strand.
AACAGCGCATCGGGGTCTTCGGCCCAGCCGGAACGGATCTCGATCCACGCCCCGTCGCCAAGGTCCCGACGCTCGCTGTGCTCGAACAACCGGCCCTGAACCGTCATGGACACCGGACAAGCGTATCGCACACGCGTTCGAGCGATGCGCATTCGGCGCGGCGACGCTACGGTTCTCACTGTGACCGGAACCGTATTCGGTGTCGACTCCGAGGTAGGCACGCTACGTGCAGTTATTCTGCACCGGCCAGGCGATGAATTGAAGCGGCTGACTCCGCGCAACAACGATGCACTGCTCTTCGACGGCCTGCCCTGGGTCACCCGGGCCCAGGAGGAGCATGATGCCTTCGCCGCGCTGCTGGCTTCCCGGGGCGTCGAGGTGCTGCTGTTATCGGACCTGCTCGCCGAGGCGCTGGGCAGTGGAGCGGCCCGGATGCAGGGTATCGCCGCGGCCGTGGACACCCGGCGGCTGGGCCATCCACTTGCCCGAGAGCTTTCGGCCTACCTTCGCGAACTGCGGGCCGTCGAACTGGCGCATGTGCTGATGGCCGGATTGACGTTCACCGAACTGCCGTTCGATGCCCGCGGCGACACCTCGCTGGTACGGCGCATGCACCACGGCGGCGACTTTGTCATCGACCCGCTGCCCAACCTGCTTTTCACCCGCGACTCGTCGTTCTGGATCGGGCCTCGGGTCGCCATCACGTCGCTGGCCCTGCCGGCCCGGACCCGCGAAACGTCGCTGACCGACCTGATTTACGCGCATCACCCACGTTTCCGGGGTGTGCGCCGGGCCTTCGAATCGCATACCGCCCCGGTGGAGGGCGGCGACGTGTTGCTGCTCGGCCCGGGTGTGGTGGCGGTCGGCGTCGGGGAGCGCACCACGGCCGCGGGCGCCGAGGCGTTGGCGCGCAGCCTTTTCGACGACGATCTGGCGCACACCGTGTTGGCTGTGCCGATCGCCCAGGAACGCGCGACCATGCACCTGGACACGGTGTGCACCATGGTCGACGTTGACGCGGTGGTGATGTACCCGGCCGTCCAGGACACGCTGGGCGCATTCGCCATCAGGCGGACCCCGGACGGGGTTCGGATCGTGGATGAGAAGCCCTTCGTCCTCGCCGCCGCCGATGCGATGGGTATCGAACGGCTGCGGGTCCTCGACACCGGACTCGACCCGGTCACCGCCGAGCGCGAGCAGTGGGACGACGGCAACAACACCCTGGCGCTGGCCCCGGGGGTGGTGGTGGCCTATGACCGCAACACCGAGACCAACGCCCGGTTGACCGACGCCGGGATCGAGGTGCTGCCGATCGAGGCCGCCGAACTGGGTACGGGCCGGGGTGGCCCGCGGTGTATGTCCTGCCCGGCCGCTCGCGACCCCCTATGACCATCTCCTCGTAATCACCCTGGCGAGATCGACATCAGGGCTGTGTTCACCGCCAGCTCGGCAGCCACATCTGCAGATTCCAGGTCGTCTGCGAGACCGGAATCCCGGTCAGGACGGGAAACAGCCAGGCGAAGTTGGTGATCGCCAGGGCCACGTAGCAACTGACCGCGACCAGGCCGAGGGTCCGCCGCTCAGGGTTGCGGGTCGGCTGGTAGAGGATGTCGCCGAGGATCAGGGCGATCGCCATCATCAGAAACGGTGCCAGCGGCACGGCGTAGAAGAAGTACATCTGCCGGTCGGCGTTGACCAGCCATGGTAACCAGCCCGCCAGATACCCCACCAGCACGACGCCGTAGCGCCAGTCGCGGCGGACCAGTGCCCGCCACGCGGCGTACAGCAACACCGGCACCGCCAACCACCACATGGCCGGAGTGCCGACCAGCATGACCGCCTTGACGCAGGAGGACGTCCCACAGCCCGGCACGTCCTGGTTGTCGATGGCGTACAGCACGGGTCGCAGCGACATCGGCCAGGTCCACGGTTTGGATTCCCACGGATGGTGGTTGCCGGCTGAGTTCGTCAGCGTGGAGTGGAAATCGAAGGCTTTGTAGGTGTAGTGCCACAGTGATCGGATGGCATCGGGCGGTTGCCACCATTGCCGCTCGCCGATCGACTGGCCCACCTCGTAGCGGTTGACTGCCGTCTCCGAGGCGAACCACGGCGCATACGCCAGCAGGTAGAGGCCGGCGGGAATCAGGCCCAGTGCGTAGGTGGCCGGGCCGGCATCGCGGCGCAGCACCCCGGTCCACGGCCGCGGCACCCGGTAGGCCCGCCGGGCCGCTACGTCCATACCCAGTGACATCAGCCCGAAGAATGCGATGTAATACAGCCCCGACCACTTGGTCGCGAAGGCCAGTCCGAGCAGAACGCCGGCGCCGAATCGCCACCACCGCACACCCAGTCGCGGGCCCCAGGGGGTTTCGGCAATCCGGTCCCCGATCAGCGCGGTTGCCAGCCGTTGGCGGACCTGATCGCGGTCGACCACCAGGGCGCCGAATGCGCCGACAACGAAGACGGTCATGAAAATATCGAGCAGGGCGGTGCGCGCGGCGACGAAACTGACACCGTCGGCGATCACCAGTAGCCCGGCGACGCAACCAACCAGCGTCGACCGGCTGATCCGCCGCACGATGCGCATCACCAGCACCGCCAGGATCACCCCGAACATCGCGCCGGTGAACCGCCAGCCCAGCCCGGTGTAGCCGAAAATCGCTTCGCCGATCGCGATCAGTTGTTTGCCCAGCGGTGGATGCACAACCAGGCCGAAGCCGGGATTGTCCTCGACGCCGTAGTTTTGCAGCAGCTGCCAGGCCTGCGGCGCGTAGTGCTTCTCGTCGAAGATCGGCGTGCCGGCGTCGGTGGGCGAGCCCAGATTCATGAACCGGGTCAGCGCGGCCAGGGCGGCGATCACCGCCGTCGCCGCCCATCCCCGCAGGCGATCGACAGGACCGAAGTCAGCCACCGGAACACGTGGTCCCGGGCTGATGACGGGGGCGGGGCGGCCGGGCGCCTCGAGATCGTCGGCGGTCGTGGTCATTGCCCGCCAATCGTAGGGTGTCCGGTATGACATCCGGCCGACTGCTCCTCGCCGCCACGCCGCTCGGCCAGCCCTCGGATGCGTCGAAACGCCTGATCGACGCCCTGTCCGGGGCCGATGTGGTGGCCGCCGAGGACACCCGCCGGGTGCGCACGCTGGCACAGTCGCTGGGTGTGGCGATCGGTGGCAGGGTGGTCAGTCTGTTCGATCAGAACGAGCAGTCCCGAGTGCCGGCCCTGGTCGCCGATATCGCCGCCGGGGCCACCGTGCTGGTGGTCAGTGACGCCGGGATGCCGCTGATCAATGACCCCGGCTACCGCCTTGTCGCCGCCTGTATCGCCGCGGGCCGGCCGGTCTCCTGCCTGCCCGGGCCATCGGCGGTCACCACCGCGTTGGCCGTTTCGGGTCTGCCCTCCGACCGATTCTGTTTCGAGGGTTTCGCACCGCGCAAGCAGGCGGCGCGACTCAACTGGCTGGCCGGGCTGGCAGCCGAATCCCGGACCGTGGTGTTCTTCGAGTCACCGCGGCGGCTGGGGGACTGCCTGCGCGACGCCTGTGAACAGTTGGGCGTCGAACGCCGGGCGGCGGTGTGCCGGGAGTTGACCAAGGTGCATGAGGAGATCCGCCGGGGAACCCTGGCGGAACTGGCGGACTGGGCGGCCGAGGGCGTGCTCGGTGAAGTGACCGTGGTGCTGGGCGGTGCCACGCCGGTGGCCGATCCCCATGCGCTGCTCGCCGCGGTGACGGCGTTGGTCGACGACGGGATGCGGGTCAAAGATGCCTGCGCGACGGTGGTGGCAGCCCACCCGGGCGCACCGTCGCGGCGTGAACTTTACGATGCGGTGCTGCGTGCCCGGGAGACCTGACCGGCGATCGGGGCGGCCTTGTGCAGACATTCCTGCCACTCCGCCGCCGGGTCGGAATCAGCGGTGATACCGCCGCCGACGCCCAGCACCGCACCGCCGTGCGCGTCGAACTCCACCGTGCGGATCGCGACGTTCAGCTCGCAGCCCGCTAGCGGTGACGCCAGGCCGACAGTGCCGCAGTACACTCCGCGTCGCAGCGGTTCCCATTGCGAAAGAAGTTGACGTGCGCGGGCTTTGGGGGTTCCGGTGACCGAGGCTGGAGGAAATGTGGCGGCCAGTACCGCCGGGGTCGGTACCTCGACGGGAACCCGGGCGCCGACGGTCGACACCAGATGCCAGACTCCCGGCGCCGGGCGCACCGCCAGCAGTTCCGGGACGGTCACGGTGCCGATATCGGCGATCCGGCCGAGGTCGTTGCGCACCAGGTCGACGATCATGATGTTCTCGGCCACGTCTTTGAGCGACTCCCGCAGCTCTGCCGGCTCGGCGGACAGCGGAAGGGTTCCCTTGATCGGACAGGATGTGATGGCGTCGCCGAATCGGCGCAGGAACAATTCGGGGGACAGCGACGCGACCGCGCCCCAGTTGCCGGCGACATAGGCTGCCCGTGCCGGCGTTGTTCGATCCACCGCGTCGGCGAAGAAGTCCAGCGCCGAGCCGCGTACCGTTCCGGTGAATTGGGTGCACACGCAGGCCTGGTAGACCTCGCCCGCACCGATGGCATCCAGACATGACAGCACCCCGCGGTGATGACTTTCGAAATCCGGCGCGGCCCAATCGATATCGCACGGCCTCGAATGCGGAGCGGATGAAAGCGCCACGGTCAGCCAGGCAGGTACCGAGGCTCCGGACAGGCTCTCGTACCACCAGCAGCCATCCCGGTCCAGACGCAGCACGCAGTCGGTCCAGCCGCCGGCGGCTTCGGGGATGCGCGGCGGTTTCCCGTCGGCGGCGTCGTCCGGGTAGGAGAGGTAGCCGATCCACCCGCCGCCGACCGCATCCGTCCGCGCCCCGGGTCGGATGTCGAACACGGCGGATGGGTCGACCGGCCGCACCGCGACGCTCGGCGCGATCACCGCCGCTGAGCCGAACCAGTCACCGGTCAACGCGGCCGGTGGCGCAAGGCCGGCGCGGCGCGTCCCGGCGTCGACCGCGCGCAGCACGGCGGCGGCCGCGCCGACGGCTCCCAGCCGCTCGGTCAGCATCGACATAGCTTGCGTCCTCGGGCGAGCAGACGCAAAGTTCTCCGACACGCCGAGCGTTCGGAGAACTTTGCGTCTGCCCGCGGTCAGGGGGCGGGGGACTCGTAGCGGGGGAACACCCCGGTGGGCGCCGGGAGCGCGGTACCCGGGGTGATGCGGTGCTCCAGCGATGTGAAGTCACGCCGGTCGGCAGGCTGACCGAGCAGGTCCAGCAGCCGGGCCGCGGACGCCGGCATCACCGGCTGCACGAGCAGAGCCGCGATCCGGACCGCTTCCAGCGTGGTGTAGAGGACGGTGCGGAAGCGGTCCTGGCCGTTGTCGTCCACTGACTTGCGCAGTACCCACGGCTCCTGGGCGGAGAAGTACCGGTTGGCCGCACCCAGCATCAGCCAAATCGCCTCCAGACCCTGGTGCATCGCCTGCTGGTCGAAAGCATCGCGCACCCTCTGCAGCAGCCCGTCGGCGATCGCCAGCAGTCCGGCGTCGTCGGCGGTGAACTCCCCGTGGGCGGGCACGACGCCGTCGAGGTTCTTGGCGACCATCGACAGCGAGCGCTGCGCGAGGTTGCCCAATTCGTTGGCGAGATCGGTATTGATCCGGGCGATGATGGCGTCTTCGCTGTAGCTGCCGTCCTGGCCGAACGGCACCTCGCGGAGCAGGAAGTAGCGGACTTGATCGACACCGAAGCCCTCCACCAGGGAGACCGGATCGACGACATTACCCACCGACTTGCTCATCTTCTCGCCCCGGTTATACAGGAATCCGTGCGCGAAGACCCGGCGCGGCAACGGGATTCCGGCCGACATCAGGAACGCCGGCCAGTACACGGTGTGGAATCGGATGATGTCCTTGCCGATCATGTGCAGATCGGCGGGCCAATATCGCTGGTAGAGATCGGAGGAGGTATCGGGATAGCCCGCGCCGGTCAGGTAGTTGGTCAGCGCGTCGACCCACACGTACATCACATGTTCGGGGTCACCCGGCACCGGCACCCCCCAATCGAATGACGTCCGCGATATCGACAGGTCACGAAGCCCCCCGGACACGAAGCTGACCACCTCGTTGCGACGGGCTTCGGGTGCGATGAACTCCGGGTACCGGGCGTAGTGGTTCAGTAGGCGCTCGGCGTAGGCGGACAGTCGAAAGAAGTAAGTCTGCTCCTCGGTCCAGGTCACCGGGGTCCCGGTTTCGGCTGCCACCCGAACGCCGTCGCCGTTGACGGCGGTCTCGGCCTCGGTGAAGAACCGCTCGTCGCGCACCGAATACCAGCCCGAGTAACTGTCCAGGTAGATGTCTCCGCGCTCGGCCATCCGCTGCCAGATGGCTTGCGACGCCGCATAGTGGTCCGGATCGGTGGTGCGGACGAATCGGTCGAAGGAGATGTTCAGCAACTGCTGCAGTCGCTCGAATCCGTCAGAGTTGCGCCGGGCGAAGTCGGGGGTCGGGATGCCCTCGGCGGCGGCCGCCTGGGCCATCTTCAGCCCGTGCTCGTCGGTGCCGGTCAGGAAGCGCACATCGAAACCGTCCAACCGCTTGAACCGCGCGATCGCGTCGGTGGCGACGTACTCGTAGGCGTGCCCGACGTGCGGTGCGCCGTTGGGGTAGGCGATCGCGGTGGTGACGTAGAACGATTCGGTCATGGCGGACCCACCCTATTCGGTGGACGTTTACGGTGTGCCGGTGAGTTCCAAGCGTTCGCAGCGTGCCGCCCCGCCACGGCCCGAACCTCTGACGCCGTTGATCGACGCGCACACCCACCTCGATGCGTGTGGCGCCCGCACCGCAGAGGACGTTCGGGCCATCGCCGACCGTGCCGCGGCCGCCGGAGTGCTCGCCATGGTCACCATCGCCGATGACCTCGACTCGGCACGGTGGGCGGCGGAGGCCAGTCAGTGGGACAACCGGGTATTCGCGGCCGTAGCGCTGCACCCCACCCGCGCCGAGGCGCTGAACGGCCAGAAGGGCGATGCTGTTCGCGCCGAGATCGAGCACCTCGTGGCGCGGCCGCGGGTGGTCGCCGTCGGCGAGACCGGGATGGACCTGTACTGGCCCGGCAAGCTCGACGGCTGCGCCCGGGTGGATGTTCAGCGTGAGGCCTTCGCCTGGCATATCGACCTGGCCAAGCGCAGCGGTAAGCCATTGATGATTCACAACCGCGACGCCGACGCCGAGGTGCTCGACATACTGCGCGCCGAGGGGGCTCCGGACACCGTGATCTTCCACTGTTTCTCCTCCGGCCCCGAGATGGCCCGGCTGTGCCTCGATGCCGGCTGGATTCTCAGCCTTTCCGGCACCGTCAGCTTCCGCAATGCCCACGAACTGCGGGCCGCCGCGGCGCTCATCCCGCCCGGGCAACTCCTGGTCGAGACCGATGCGCCATTCCTGACCCCGCACCCGTTTCGGGGCGCGCCCAATGAGCCGTACTGCCTCCCCTACACGGTGCGCGCCCTGGCCGAGTTGCTGAATCGGCCCGCCGAGCAACTCGCCGAGGAGTCAGCTCAGACGGCGCGCCGGGTGTACGGCCTGGGCTGAGGTTCCGCTGAGAGGTACGCGATCGGGTTGCCCGGCGCATCAGGGTTTCGTTACCGTCTTGTGGCCCTAGGGCTGCCGATGGCGCCCCAGTCGTAGGTGAGGCCGGAACATCGAATGAATGCGCTGACAAGACTCCAGGATTCATCGTCACCTGCGCTGCGTCTGATCGTCGCAGCGCTGCTGGTGACCCTGATCGTGGCCGGTGGGTTGGCGATCGCCGCCCGCAAGACCGTCACCCTCAACGTCGACGGCACCGCGATCACGGTCACCACGATGAAGTCCCGGGTGGCCGACATCGTGGGGGAGAACGGCTATGCCGTGTCCAGTCGCGACGAACTGGTTCCCGCCGCCGATCAGCGGATCGGTGACATGCAGACGATCATGCTGCGGCGGGGCCGGTCGGTTGAGATCTCGCTGGACGGCCAGGAGACCCGCCAGGTCTGGACCACGGCTGCCACGGTTGACGGGGCGCTGGCCCAGCTTGCGCTGAACGACGCCGCCCCCGCGGCGGCCTCCCGCGATAGCCGGGTACCGCTGGCCGGTATGGCGCTGCCGTTGGTCAGCGCCAAGAACGTCCAGATCGACGACGGCGGCAGGGTCAGTACGGTGCGGCTGGCCGCACCCGACGTCGGCTCGTTGCTCACCGCCGCCGGGGCCCCTCTGGCCCAGCGCGACAGCAGCGTTCCGGCCGCCTCCGCACCGGTGATCGACGGCATGCGGATCCAGGTGACCCGGATGCGGGTTGAGAAAGTGACCGAACGGGTGCCATTGGAGCCGGCCGTTCGGCGGATCGAGGACCCCGCGTTGAACATGAGCCGGCAGGTGGTCGAGGACCCCGGCGCGCCCGGGGAGCAGGATGTCACCTTTGCGGTAGCGAGTGTCAACGGTGTGGAGACCGGACGGCTGCCAGTGGCCAACCTCATCATCGCCCCGGCCCGCGACTCCGTGCTGCGGGTTGGGGCAAAACCTGGGACCGAGGTGCCGCCGGTGGTCAACGGTGCTACCTGGGACGCCATCGCGGCGTGTGAATCCGGGGGTAACTGGGCCATCAACACTGGTAACGGTTACTACGGGGGGGTGCAGTTCGACCCGAACACCTGGAGGGCCAACGGTGGTCTGCGCTACGCTGAAAGAGCAGACCTGGCAACCCGGGAGGAACAAATCGCCATCGCCGAAGTGACGCAGGACCGGCAGGGCTGGGGTGCCTGGCCTACCTGTGGCAGAGGGGCATCATGACGATTCGGCTGCTGACCCGCACCGAGATTCGCGGTATCGCCAAGGATCTGGATTTCCGACCCCGCAAAGCGCTGGGGCAGAACTTCGTTCATGACGCCAACACGCTGCGCCGCATCGTCTCGTCCTCCGGGGTCAACAAAACAGATCATGTCCTGGAGGTCGGCCCCGGGTTGGGTTCGTTGACGCTGGCATTGCTCGATCGCGGTGCCACGGTCACCGCGGTGGAGATCGATCCGGTGCTCGCGGGGCGGCTGCCCAGGACGATCGCCGAGCATTCGCACAGCGAGATCCACCGGTTGACCGTCCTCAATCAGGATGTGCTCGGGCTGCGGCCCGCTGACCTCGCCGATCAGCCGACCGCGGTGGTGGCCAATCTGCCGTACAACATCGCCGTTCCGGCGCTCATGCATCTGTTCTCCGAGTTCCCCACCATCGGCACCGCGATGGTGATGGTGCAGGCCGAGGTCGCCGAGCGACTGGCTGCTGAACCCGGCGGGAAGGAATACGGCGTCCCCAGCGCGAAGGTGCGATTCTTCGGCGGTGTCCGCCGCTACGGCATGGTCTCGCCGACGGTGTTCTGGCCGATCCCGCGGGTGTACTCGGGTCTGGTTCGCATCGACCGGTACGAGACTGCCCCCTGGCCGACTGACGACGCCTTCCGCCGGCAGGTTTTCGAACTGGTCGACATCGGGTTCGGGCAGCGGCGCAAGACTGCGCGCAACGCCTTCCTGGAATGGGCGGGATCCGGTAACGCCTCGGCTGAACGGCTGCTGTCAGCCAGTATCGACCCGGCGCGGCGTGGCGAGACGTTGTCCATCGCCGACTTCGTCCGGCTGCTGCAGCGCTCCGGGACGGCCGTCGTGGACGACGGAGCCCCGCGGCCGGTCCCGGAACGGGAACAGGCGCACTGACCGCCACTCGGTCAGCCGTTACCCTCGTTTGATGCCCGGCAACGGCAGTACGGCTGCGGAATGGGTGCCCACCGCATCGATAACCGTGCGGGTTCCCGGCAAGGTGAATCTGCACCTCGGCGTCGGTGATCGCAGGCCGGACGGCTATCACGAACTGACCACGGTCTTTCACGCCGTCTCGCTGTCCGACGATGTCACCCTGCGGACCGCGGACCTGCTCTCGCTGAAACTGGTCGGGGAGGGTGCCGACGAGATCCCGACCGACGATCGCAACTTGGCCTGGCAGGCCGCCGAACTGATGGCCGAGCACGTCGGGCGGGCCCCGGATGTGGAAATCATCATCGACAAGTCCATCCCGGCCGCCGGCGGTATGGCCGGGGGCAGCGCCGACGCGGCCGCGGTGCTGGTCGGGATGAACGAACTGTGGGAACTCGGCGTCCCGCGCCGGGACCTGCACGCCATGGCTGCCGAATTGGGCAGCGACGTCCCCTTCCCGCTGCATGGCGGTACGGCGCTGGGAACCGGGCGTGGCGAAGAGCTGACCACGGTGCTCGCCCGCAGCGTCTTCCACTGGGTGTTGGCCTTCGGCGTGGGCGGGCTATCGACGGCGGCGGTTTACGCGGAGATCGACCGGCTGCGCGAAAACGGCAGTCCGCCAGAGCTTTCAAGTCCTGAACCATTGCTGACCGCGCTATCGACAGGCGACCCACGGGTTTTGGCGCCCCTGCTGGGCAACGACCTCCAGCCGGCGGCGTTGAGTCTGCAGCCCGGTCTGCGCCGGACGCTGCGGGCCGGGGTCGAGGCAGGGGCGCTGGCCGGCATCGTGTCCGGCTCGGGGCCGACCTGCGCCTTCCTGTGCGCATCGGCCGAGGCGGCACTCGACGTCGGCAGCGAACTGGCCGGCGCGGGAGTGTGCCGCACGGTGCGGGTGGCCGGCGGTCCGGTGCACGGTGCCCGCGTGCTGCCGACCCAAGCGCCCCAAATGTGACACGACCCGCGAAAGGGTCGCCAAAGTTGGCCAGAAACTTAAGGGGAGTTTAAGATAGTCGGCGGTGACCACCAGCAGCCGGATATTGCATGTCTGCGGGTCGCCCATCGAGTCCGGTGGGCGATCCGGCGATAGCGGCGGATCACCGATTCGAGACCAAAAAGCTTCCTTGTTGTGCGGGCGTGCCGACTATGTGATAGTCCGCGACGGGCGGAGCATGAATAACCGGGCGAACGCGCCGTTGACGCCGCACCGGAACCCGAGGAGGTCGTCGTGAGCCGATTCACCGACAAGATGTTCCACAACGCCATGACCAGCGAGAAGGGCATGGTGACCGGGGAACCGCATGAACCGGTCCGACATACCTGGCGGGAGGTTCACGAGCGCGCCCGGCGCATCGCCGGCGGGCTGGCCGCCGCCGGGGTGGGTCCCGGCGATGCTGTCGGCGTGCTGGCCGGCGCGCCGGTCGAGATCGCGCCCACCGCGCAGGGCCTGTGGATGCGCGGCGCCAGCCTGACCATGTTGCATCAACCCACCCCGCGCACCGACCTGGTGCACTGGGCCGAGGACACCACCAACGTCATCGACATGATCGAGGCCAGAGCGGTCGTCATCTCCGATCCTTTCCTGGCAGCCGCCCCGGTGCTGGCCGAACGCGGTATAACCGTGCTTACTGCGGAGGACCTGCTGGCGGCCGAGCCTGCCGACCCGGTCCAGACCGGTGAGGACGATGTCGCGCTGATGCAACTGACGTCCGGATCGACGGGTTCGCCCAAAGCCGTCGTCATCACCCACCGCAACATCTACTCCAACGCTGAGGCCATGTTCATCGGCGCCGAGTACGACGTCGACACCGACGTCATGGTCAGCTGGCTGCCGTGTTTCCACGACATGGGCATGGTGGGCTTCCTGACCATCCCGATGTACTTCGGTGCCGAGTTGGTCAAGGTGACCCCGCTGGACTTCCTGCGCGACACCCTGCTGTGGGCCAAGCTGATCGACAAATACCAGGGCACCATGACCGCGGCGCCCAACTTCGCCTATGCGCTGTTCGGCAAGAGACTGCGGCGGCAGGCGAACTCGGGCGACTTCGATCTGTCCACCCTTCGGTTCGCGCTGTCCGGCGCCGAGCCGGTGGAGCCGGCCGATGTGGAGGACCTGCTCGAGGCGGGTAAGCCGTTCGGCCTGCGGTCCGATGCCATTCTGCCCGCCTACGGGATGGCCGAGACCACCCTGGCGGTGTCGTTCTCGGAGTGCGGTGCCGGGTTGGTGGTCGACGAGGTCGATGCCGACCTGCTGGCCGCGCTGCGCCGAGCGGTGCCGGCGACCAAGGGAAATACCCGCCGGCTGGCCACCCTTGGTCCGCTGCTGCACGACCTCGAGGCGCGCATCGTCGACGAGGACGGCACCGTGCTGCCGGCTCGTGGTGTCGGAATCATCGAACTGAAGGGTGAGTCGCTGACGCCCGGCTACCTCACCATGGGCGGATTCGTGCCGGCCCAGGACGACAACGGCTGGTATGACACCGGCGACCTCGGTTACCTCACCGAAGAGGGCCACGTGGTGGTCTGCGGCAGGGTCAAGGACGTCATCATCATGGCCGGGCGCAATATCTATCCGACCGATATCGAGCGGGCGGCATCGCGGGTCGATGGTGTCCGCCCGGGTTGCGCGGTCGCCGTGCGACTCGACGCCGGCCACTCCCGGGAGACGTTTGCGGTGGCGGTGGAATCCAACGAATGGGAGGATCCCACCCAGGTACGCCGGATCGAGCAGCAGGTCGCCCACGAGGTGGTCGCGGAGGTCGATGTGCGGCCGCGCAACGTCGTGGTTCTGGGCCCGGGCACCATCCCGAAGACCCCGTCGGGCAAGTTGCGCCGTTCCACCTCCGTGACGCTGGTCACCTGATCGCCCCTGCGCGGCAATGGCGCACTGCTCGGTGGCGGCGCGGGATGCGGGGTGCAGTACACTCGCGGCGAAGTCGATTCAGGAGAGGGCGACATGGCGAATTCTCGTGTGATGTGGGCGATCGTGACGGCGGGCGTACTCGCCGGGGGGGCGTTGTCGGGATGCTCCAATTCGGAAAGCCCCGGCACCGAAGCCAGCGTCCCGGAGAATATTTCGGTGGCCGTCGGCACCGGTGAGTTCACCGACGTCGAAGGCGATGACGACCCGGCGACCAACACCATCGTCGGTTTCAAAGCCAATGGGCCGACCAACGACGAGGCGTCGGCCAAGGTGATCAAAGCCTGCGAGGACGCCGGTGGTGTCCTGTGCACCGCCGATGAGGTGACCAACGACAACGTCTGCATCGCCTCCGTGGCCTCCGATGCCACCGATGTGGTGGCCGGTGGCGCCGGGGCGACGGTCGAGGACGCCCGGTTGGATGCGATCAGTAAAGCCGAGGACAACGAGACTCCCCTCGGACCGGATGCCGTGGTTGTCATATCGTCGTGCCCCGATGAGTGAGTGGATGTTACGGCGTGCAGCTACCAGGGCGGCAGCCCGAAAGGGGATTCAGACGATGACCGGTCCAGCCAAGATGGCCGTGCTGGTGGCGGGTTTGGCTGTCGCGATGGGGATTTCGGCTCCCGTCGCCAGCGCCCGACCCACCTGCCAGGACACCAACACCAAGACCATCTGCCAGACCAATGGCAGCGTGTCGATCAAGGCCCGGCCGGGTACTACGGCGCCGCCGGCCAATCAACCGGTGTTTCCGTGGCTAGGTATGCCCGGGGCGCGCCGGTAGCGGGCAGCTGTTCGGCGTACGGCTCATCTCCAGAGGATGGGCCGTTCGTCTTTCTGGGTTGGGGCCGGTTGCTACCAGGCGTGCACCTGATTCTGGGCGGTTTCCAGTCCCGCCTCGATGAGCAGTTCAGTGGCATCGGCGGCCAGCTCGCAAATCGTCGCGACCTCGCCGCGTTCGGCTGAGGTGAACGGTTCCAGGACGAAGGCCGCTGGGTCCTTACGGCCCGGGGGACGCCCGATACCGATTCGGACGCGCTGAAAGTTCTTGGAGCCCAGGGCATTCGCCACCGATCGAAGCCCGTTGTGGCCGCCCTCTCCGCCGCCGAGTTTCAACCGCACCCGCCCGAAGTCGATGTCCAGCTCGTCGTGGATGACGATGACGTTCGCCGCGGGCACCGAGTAGTACTTCGCCAGCGGACCGACCTGCCGACCTGATTCGTTCATATAGCAACGCGGCTTGGCCAGTATCACCGGCCGGTGCCCCAGCCGTCCGGTGAGGACCTCGGCACCGGAGCGCTTGTGCACCGTGAACGCTCCGCCGGCACGTGCGGCGAGTACTTCGGCCACCATGACGCCGACATTGTGCCGGGTCTTGGCATACCGCGGTCCGGGGTTGCCCAGGCCGACGACCAACAAAGGCTCGGCCATCGCAGACTGCTAGTCCTCGGACTCGGCCTGCTCGCCCTCGGCGGCAGCATCGGCGGCCTGTCCCTCGGCTGATTCGCCACCACCCTCGGACTCGAGATCCTCGGCGGACGGCGCCTCGACGATGTTGACCACCAGCATCTCCGGGTCGCTGACCAGGCTGACCCCGTCGGGCAGATCGATCTGACCGGCCAGGATCTGGGTTCCCTCCTCGGCCCCCTCCACCGACACGGTGAGACCGTCCGGGATGGACAGCGCTTCGGCCTCGATCTCGATGGTGTTGGCGTCCTGGGTCACCAGGGTGCCGGAGGCGGCCTCGCCCTCGACGGTCACCTGAACCTCGACGTTCACCTTCTCGCCGCGGCGTACGATGATCAAATCCGCGTGGGTGATGGTGCGTCGGATCGGGTGCATGGCAAGAGCTTTTGTCAGCGCCAACTGCTCCTCGCCGTCGATGTCCAAGACCAGGACGGCGTTGATGCCCGAGTTGCGCAGAACCGCGGCGAAGTTACGGGCGTCCAGTTCCAGGTGCTGCGGTTGACTGCCGTGGCCGTAGAGGACGGCGGGAACCTTGCCCTCGCGGCGGGCGCGACGGGAAGCGCCCTTACCGGTGCGGGTGCGCACCTCGACGGCGAGCTTGTTGGTGGTGGCGCTGGCACTACTGGCCATCGTGGATACTCCTGCCCTCGGTTGGTCGTGATACACGGCGAAGGCGGGTACGAAGCCGGGCCTCGTCGATAACGGTGGACGGACCACCCTCGCCGTGACGCGGTCCCAAGGGTAGCCGAGTGTGCGCTACAGCGGAAATTCGATACCGGTGAGCTTTTCGGACAGCCACCACAGCCGGTTGGCGGTCTCGGCGTCCCGGGCCCGGGGGCTGCGGCCCACCTCGCCGACCGGTCCGCGGGCGCCGAACCGGGGTCCGATGAACGTGTTCGGCGCCAGGTCGGCCGACGCCGCGTACAGCGTCGGTGCGGCGCCGAACTCGGCGCTGGTGCCGGCTAGCCTGTTGGCCGTCAGCCAGAGCTTCCTGCCGGCCGGGTTGCCGGTGCGGACCTGCAGATTGGTGGCTGAGTAGCCGGGATGGGCGGCGTGGGACTTCACCGCTGAACCGACCGCGTTCAGCCGATGTTGCAGTTCGCTGGTGAACAACAGATTGGCGAGTTTGGACTGGCCGTAGGCCGGCCAGGCCGAATAGGGCCGGGCTTTCCAGTTGAGGTCGTTGAGGCTGACCCGGCCGGCCCAGTGCGTCAGCGAAGACACCGTCACCACCCGGTC
>JAHZJY010000264.1 GCA_022600695.1 Actinomycetes bacterium
CCCAGGATCCCCCCGCCCGCCAGCCACTGGCAGCCCGCCGAGGTCACCGCTGTTCTGACCAAACCGCTGACCCTGGTCTGTTCGGCCATCACTTCGTCGCTGATACCGCCGCACTCCGGAAACATGGGTCCGTGGGTGCCGTCCATACCTGCCGGGGCGTTCTGGTTCTGCTGGGCGGACTGCGGCTGTTCGGGGTTGCCGCCCGAACATGCCCCAAGAACACCGACCGCAGCCAGGGCGGCCACACCCGCCGTGACCCTGCCCGCCACCGTCATGCGCACCTGCCAATTCTCCCGGCATGCCTGTTTCCCACAGCATGCACTGTAGCGTCAGCCGTCGAATGGCCCTCCGACACACGGGTTGAACAGCAGATTTGCCGCCTCATCACGGTGTGGGACAGTAACGAAATGCTCCTGGCGCTGCTGCGGCGGTACGTTCGACCGTACCGGTGGCCGGCGGTAGCGGTCATGGTGTTTCAAACCTTCAGCACGCTGGCGTCACTCTATCTGCCGACCATCAACGCCTCGATCATCGACGACGGGGTGGCCGTTGGGGACACCGGCCTGATCGGCCGGTTGGGTCTGGTGATGCTGGCCGTGACCGGCCTGCAGGGCGTCTGCGCTGTCGGCGCGGTGTATTTCGGGTCGCGCACCGGAATGGGTTTGGGCCGGGATCTGCGCGCAGCGGTGTTCGACCGGGTGATCGGGTTCTCCGAACGTGAAACCGTCCGGTTCTCCGCACCGTCGCTGCTGACCCGCACCACCAACGATGTCCAGCAGATTCAGGTGCTGGTGCAGATGACCGCCACCATCGGAGTGACCGCACCGATCATGTGCGTCGGCGGTATCGCGATGGCAATCCGCCAAGACCCAGGACTGTCGTGGTTGCTGCTGGTCAGCGTGCCGGTTCTGGCCGTTGCCAATTACCTGATCGTGTCCCGGATGCTGCCGGTCTTTCGTAGCATGCAGCGCCTGATCGACGGCATCAACCGGGTGCTGCGGGAACAGCTGTCCGGTATCCGGGTGGTGCGGGCGTTCGCCCGGGAGCCGTGGGAACGGGACCGCTTCGCCGTCGCCAACCATGCGGTCTCCGATGCCGCCCTGACCGCCGGACGCTGGCAGGCACTGATGCTGCCGGTCACCACCCTGACCATCAATGTCTCCAGTGTCGCGCTGATCTGGTTCGGCGGTCTTCGAATCGATGCCGGACAGATGCAGGTGGGTTCGCTGATCGCGTTCCTGTCCTACTTCATGCAGATCCTGATGGCCGTGCTGATGGCCACGATGCTGCTGGTGATGCTGCCCCGGGCTGCGGTGTGCGCCGAGCGCATCACCGAGGTGCTGCAGACCCAGAGCGCGATCGCCCGCCCGGATGTTCCGCGGTACCCCGGCGGCGGGGTCCGCGGGGCGCTGCAACTCGACGGCGTCTCGTTCCGCTACCCGGGCGCGGAACGCTCGGTGCTCGACGATGTGTCGTTCACCGCCGCGCCCGGAACGACCACCGCGATCGTGGGCGGCACCGGTTCGGGCAAGTCGACACTGGTGGCCCTCATCTGCCGGCTGTACGACGTGACGGCGGGGACGGTCTCGATCGACGGCATCGACGTACGCGACTACGACCCCGAAGACCTGTGGTCCTCAATGGGCCTGGTGCCCCAACGCGGGTACCTGTTCTCCGGCACGGTGGCCGACAATCTCCGCATCGGCTCAGGCGACGCCTCCGAGGAACAGATGTGGGCGGCTTTGCGGGTGGCAGCGGCCGACGACTTCGTCCGGGCACATCCCGCCGGACTGGAGATGCCGGTATCGCAAGGCGGTGCCAATTTCTCCGGCGGTCAGCGTCAACGGTTGGCGATCGCGCGAGCCGTCGTCCGGCGGCCCAGGATCTACCTGTTCGACGACGCGTTGTCCGCCCTTGACGTACATACCGACGCACGGGTGCGGGCAGCGCTGCGGGACATCTCGATTCAGTCCACCGTTCTCATCGTGGCGCAGCGGGTGTCGACAGTGATCCGGGCCGATCAGGTCGTCGTCCTTGATGGCGGCCGGGTGGTCGGTACCGGCACCCACGCCACCCTGCTCGAGAACTGCCCAACCTATGCGGAATTCGTCGACTCGCAGTCGCCGGCCGGGGCTCGGCCGTGACCGCTCCGAGGCCACGCACTGGACCGCGCACGATGGCGGCCGACCCGGCCCGGACCCGCTCACAGGACTTCAGGGGTTCGGCGCTGCGCCTGCTGGCGCGTCTGCGCCCGCATCGGTGGCCGGCCGTCGCAGTGCTGACCATGTCGTTCGGCGGAATCGTGCTGTCGGTGATCGGCCCCCGCGTGCTCGGCCACGCCACAGATCTGTTGTTCAACGGTGTGATCGGTAGGCAACTTCCAGCCGGTGTCACCAAGGCGCAGGCCGTCGCGGACGCCCGGGCACGCGGGGACAACACCTTCGCCGACATGGTGTCCGGTATGAATGTGACGCCCGGGATCGGCATCGACTTCCCCGCCGTCGGCCGCACGCTGCTCTTGGCTTTGTTGATGTATCTCGTTGCCGCGGTGTTGATCTGGGGACAGGCCAGGCTGCTCAACGTCATCGTCCAGCGAACCATCGTCGCGCTGCGCGCCGATGTGGAGGCCAAGGTCCACCGGCTGCCACTGGCCTACTTCGATTCCCGGTTGCGAGGTGAGCTGCTGAGCCGGGTGACCAACGATGTCGACAATATCGCGACCTC
>JAHZJY010000265.1 GCA_022600695.1 Actinomycetes bacterium
CCAGCGCCGCAATGCCGCACCGGCAACCCAGGTCGAATGTGTGCCGCTGGAAATACGTTCCGGGAGTTGCAGTGTGCACACCGGGCCGTCCTCGAGGCGGGCCGCGTCGAACACCAGACAGTACGACGCGTCGTCGTTCATGTCAGTGGTCAGCGTCACCAGGTACCCGTCGTCCTCGGAGTTGCTGCCCAGCCGGGGCGCCATCGACGTTTCACTGCCGTACACCCCCTCACCGAAGCTGATCCGCTGTTCGCCACCGCTCACCACGTCATGGCGGACCAGACCGTCGAACAGAAACCAGCCGGGCTTGCCGGTCGCGGCGTAGACGTAGCGGTAAGGCTCGCCGCAGCGCCCGGCATTGATCACGCCGAATTCGGAAATGGTCTCGCTCAGCGATTCTTCGGTCACCGCGCCGGTGACGAGGTTCAGTCGCCAGCGATGCAGACGGGTCTGCATCCGGTCCAGAGCCAGGAACCGGAAAGCCCGTTCCCACTTGGTGCCGCCGATATCGGACGGTTCCGGGTCGCCCTGATAGAACCCGTCCAGCACGATCTCATCCCCGTCCTCGTAGGCGTTGGTGAAGTGCAGCACGAATGTCGGGTCGGCTTCGAACCACCGGATTTTCTCGGCGCCGCCCCGTCGGGGGAGTACCGCGAACCGGGACGGCATGTCCCGGTGGAAACGCGGGATGTGCAGATCACGCTCGAGCAGTTTGGGGTCCCAGAACAGCGGAAAATCGTTGAGGATCGCGTAGTTTCGGGTAAAGGCCATATCGTGCGGTAGTCGCGGCCCGGGCAGTGGCACGTCGATGTAGTGCGCCAGATCGTTGTTGGCGTCGACGATTCCGTAGTGCAGGTACGGCGCCTGCTTGCTGTAGTTGAAGAACATCATCTCGTCGGTACGTTCGTCGACTTTGGGGTGTGCCGACACGCCCCAGTCGAACGGGAAGGCCCCGTTCCAGGTGTCCTTACCCTCGGTTTCACCGCTGAACGGGTTGACGCGGTACAGGTCGCCGCACTGGTAGAAACTCGTCAGCGCGGTACCGCGGTGTACGACGACGTCGGTGCTGGAGGCGTCTTTGAGCATCGTCCGGGCCCCCCAGCCGCGATCGGTCCGGGCCAGTGACAGTGGTTCGGCCAGACCCGGCCACAGCGGGCCACCGGCCTCCTGCTCGGCCTCAAAGGCCTCAGTCCTGACGAACCGGTTGCGGTAGAACGCTTTTCCGTCCCGAAAGCCGACGATGTGCATCATGCCGTCCCCGTCGAACGGGTGGTAGGACTTCAGCGCGGGATGTAATGGGTTCTCGGTGTTGCGCAGGTAGATGCCGTCGAGGTCGGCCGGGATCTCGCCGTCGACCGCGACCAGGTCGTCGGCGTGCCATTCGGTGGTCTGGGGTCGCCACGGACCGGTGCGGTACGGGTGATCGTCGTCCTCTGGCAGGGTGGACAGGAACTTGCCGACGATCTCAACGTCCATTTCGGGCTCCCATCACGCGACCTCGGCCGCCGATCCGATGATGAAACTGACTGTGGTGGCGGTACTGCCACCGATGTTCAGGGTGCCGAACCGCCGGGCCGCGTCCACCTGGTAATCGCCGGCCAATCCGCCGACCTGCCGGACCGCATCGAGCATCATCCGGATTCCGGAGGCGCCGACCGGGTGGCCGCCACCGATCAGGCCACCGCTCGGATTGATCGGCAGTCGACCACTGAGCTCGATGTCGCCGGACTCGACCGCCTTCCACGATTCACCCGGCCCGGTCAGCCCGATATGGTCAATGGCCAGGTACTCGCTCGGGGTGAAGCAGTCGTGCACTTCGAAACCGTCGACGCCGTCCAGGTCGGTCTGGGCGCGCCCGAACGCATCCTGTACGGCGGCACGCACATGCGGCAGCACATAGGGGTTGTCGACATCCCGATCGAGTTTCTGTCGCAGGCCCAGACCTACGGTGCGGTGCCCCCAGCCCTCGATGCGGCCGACCGGCCGGACTCCGGGGTGCGCACGGAGAAACTCGTCGCTGACCAGAACGACGCCCGCTCCACCGTCGGTCATCTGGCTGCAGTCGTAACGGCGGATCCGGCCCTCGACGGGTGGGTTGACCGCGTCGTCATCGCCGCGGACGGTGAGGTCGGGCACTCGCCAGTCACGGGTCTGCGCGTTGGGGTTGCGCTTGGCATTCGCGAGGTTCACCGCGGCGATGGCATGCAGATGCGCATCGTCGATTCCGTAGCGTCGGTCGTACTCGCCGGCGATCTGGTCGAACATATGAGGCCACAGGTAACCGGCATCCCCGCCCTCGTGACCGGTCCAGGCCGCCGCGCCGAGATACTCGGCGGCGGTATCGCCGGGGACGGTCTTCTCCAGTTCCAGCCCGACCACCAGAGCGGTGCGGTAGTTGCCGGCGCGCAGGTCGGCCATCGCGGCCAGGGCCGCGACACTGCCCGACGCGCAGGCCGCCTCATGTCGCGTTGCCGGGGTGTCCCACAGCCCGTCGTGCACGGTGGCCGGCATCGCCCCGAGGTGGCCCTGGGCGGCGAACATCTCCCCGAAGGCGTTGGCTACGTGCACCACGCCGATATCCGCAGCGTCGATCATGGACTCGGCCAGGGTCTGGTCGACGACCTCCCGGGTCAAGTCGGCGAAATCGCGGCCCTCGCGGGTGAGGTTGCGCGCGAAGTCGCTCTGGTAGCCACCGAGAATCCAGACATCGGCCATCACGCTGTTGAAGTTACTACAACTAAGAGAGTGGATGGAATATCCGGTTTGCGTCCGTCGGACCGGGTGAGCGGCGTTAGCGTTTAGCGACTGCTAACCAAGGAGGACGCCGTGGCGGAAAGCCCGGAGAACAAGCCGCGGGCCAAGAAGGCTGCCGCCAAGAAAGCTGCCGCCAGGAAAACTCCGGCCAAGAAAACTCCGGCCAAGAAGGCTGCCGCCAGGAAAGCTCCGGCCAGGAAGGCCCCGCCTAAGAAGATGCCTGCGAAGACCCTGCGCGGCGGCGAGACGATCACTCAGGCCAGGCGGATGGGGGGCTGGGATTTCGCTACCTGGCGGATGGCGACCGACGACCCGGTGATGCGTTCCACCATCCTGGGCATGCTGGTGCTCGAGTCGAGTCCGGACTGGGCGACGATGTGCGAACGCTACGAGCGGGCGACCCGCCTGGCGCCGGTGCTGCGGTCGGTTGTGGTGGAGGGCCCGACCGGACTGGAGACCCCGCGGGTGGTGGTGGACCCCAACTTCGATCTGTCGTTCCATATGCGGCGGTTCCGGATGCCGCAGTCGTCGACCTGGGATGATGTGCTCGAGGAAGCGCGCCGACAGAGCATGGCCGATTTCGACAAGGACCGTCCGCTGTGGCGGGTAACCCTGCTTGAAGGATTGCCGGGCGGGAAGTCGGTGCTCGTCCAGAAACTGCACCATGCCATCGCCGATGGTCAGGGCGCGGTGCAACTCGGTCTGGCCCTGTTCGACTTCACCCCGGAGGGTGCGGACCTGGGGCCGATGCCGCCGGCTCCCGAGCCGGTGTTGCTGGACACCAAAGGTTTTGCGCAGGCGGTGATTCGCAACAACGCCGGGTGGGTGGCCAAGACGGCCGAGGACGCGATCAGGGGTATCGGGCCGCTGGCGCTGGCGGCCATCCGCCACCCGAGGACGTTGATCCGCAAGGTGCTGGGCACCGCCGAGTCGGTGGCGCGCTTCACAAAGGTGTCGGTCGAGCCGCTGTCGCCGATCCTCAAGGGTCGCAGCATCAACTACCACTTCGACACCATCGACATGGATTTCGGCCGGTTCCGCGCCGCGGCCAAAAAACGGGATCGCACGGTCAATGATCTCTTCCTTGCGGCGATCAGCGTCGGGATGTGCCGCTACCACGAGAAGATGGGACATCCGATCGACGAGTTGCGGATGAATATGCCCATCTCGCTGCGGACCTCCGCGGACGAGAGCAATGCGGTGACCATCGCTCGTTTCGAGATCCCGGTGAGCAACGCTATCGACGATGTTCTCGAGGTGGCGGCGAGCACCGTTCGGGCCTGGCGCGCCGAACCGGCACTCAAGCTGGCCGACTACCTCGCCGAACTCAGCCGCTTCCTGCCCCCGGAGTTGGTGTCGGCCGCCGCGCAGACCTCGGACCTGACCGCCTCCAATGTGCCCGGTTTACCGGTGCCGGTGTGGCTGGCCGGGGCGAAAGTGGAACGGATGTATCCCCTGGTCGGCACCGTCGGTGCGGCGATCAACATCACGATGTTGACCTACACCGATACCGCGAGCCTCGGCGTGAGCAGCGACGACGCAGCGGTAGGGGACCGCGAGGAACTGATCGAGAGCCTGCGCTACGGGTTCCGGAAGGTGATCGGCTCCCCCGTCACCGCCGCGGGGCCGCTGCGGTAGGTGTGGTAGACGCGCCCGACGCGGCCGCCGAGGCCTCAACGGCTAAGATCCGGCCTGATGAACATGACACGTGTGATCTTCAGCTTCGCGGCAATCTTCGTTGCGCTGGGAGTGGGGGCTTATCTCCTCAGCGGGACGCAATCCTGGACGGCCCTGATCCCGGCGATCTTCGGGGTGGCGATGGCGGCGGCCGGTGCCGTGTCAACGAAGA
This sequence comes from Actinomycetes bacterium, assembly GCA_022600695.1. Lineage (GTDB taxonomy): Bacteria > Actinomycetota > Actinomycetes > Mycobacteriales > Mycobacteriaceae > Mycobacterium. The sequence goes on from JAHZJY010000265.1 coordinate 4,604, forward strand.
GTCCCAAGCACGGCGGTCACATCGCGGTCGTGGTCGGTCTGCTGGGACTCCTCGGCACGGTCCGCAGCCTGGGCAAGATCCCGGCATTGTTGTCGGGTGAACCTGTCGAGCGGGCAACCGCCGTCTGGGTGCAGGCCGGCTTCGCGGTGCTGTGTCTGATCTTCATCGCTCTGAGCGTCAAATCGTTCATCGATACCCGCAAGGCGCGCGCCTGACCGATCATGGTGGCACGGCCAGCGTTGCGTCGACCGCCGCCGGATCAGCGGCATGGGAGGCCGCCCGGATGGTGATGCGGCCCGCCGAAAGGGACAGCCGTCCGGCGGCCCAGCGCTGGACGGGACGCACCGAACACTCGACGCCAATACGGGCACTGGTCCCCGCCTCCAGGCGGACCGACTGAAACCCGAGAAGGTGATGCACGGGACGCCCGGTGTCGGCGGGTCCCACGGCGTAGATCTGGACGACGTGACGTCCGGCGCGTACCCCGGTGTTGGCGACGGTGATCGCAGCGGTGAAACGCTCGCCGTCGAGATCCCCGACGTCAAGGTCCGCCACGCTGAACGTCGTGTAACCCAGACCGAATCCGAACGGATAGGCGGCCCGAACACCATCGCGGTCAAGTTTGCGTTGCCCCCACCACCGGCCGTAGCTGACGGTGGTGGCCTTCCAATCCACCAGTGGGAGGTCGGTTTTCCGGTGCGGGATCGCCATCGGGAGCCGTCCGCCCGGTTCGGCATCCCCGAGTAGGACGTCGGCAATCGCATGACCACCCTGCATGCCGGGGTACCACGCCAACAGCACCGCGCCGACATGTCCGTCCCACGGATCGAACACGATCGTTCCGCCGCCGACCACGACCACCACGGTCCGGGAATTGACCTTGGCCACCGCCTCGATCAGTGCGACGTCTTCGGCGTGCAGTCGAAGATCACGCCGATCACCACCGAAGTTCCGCAACTTGCTCACTCGGGCCGCCACCTTGACCAGAACCGCGGCGAACGGCCGGAATCGGGCGATACCACCGAGGAGTTGCGTCGACGCGGTGTCCACTCCGATCAGTGACTCGCCCTCGTCCACCGAGGACAAACCCACCACGATCACCGCTGCATCAGCGCCGCCTGCCGCTGCCGCCGCGGCTGTCGGATCAGTGTCTTCGATATGAAACAGCCTTGCCCCCAATCTTTCCCGGAGGCCCTCGAGGATCGTGACCGATGCCGGCGGGCTGACCATCGACGAGCCGACATCGCCCTGGTTCGGCTGGTCGGCCAGCGGCCCGAGCATCACGACCCGCGACAGTGACGCCGGTGCCAACGGCAGTGTCGGGGTGCCCTCAATCACCCGGTTGCGCAGCAGTACCACGCCGCGCTGCGCTGTTTCCCGTGCCAATCGCCGGTGGTCCGCCGAGGCGACGACGCCGCCGGGGGGATCCGGACGGGCCCGCAGGGCGAGCCGGAGCTGGGCTGTGAGGTGCCGGTGGGCGGCGCATTCGACGTCGGACCGCTGCAGTCGCCCGTCCGCCAGGGCTTTGCGCAGGGTGGCCGCGCGCTGCTGACGGAACGGCATCTCCAGGTCCTGGCCGGCAGCCACCGACCCGATCGGGTCGCGAAGTCCCCAGATGAAGTCGGTCATCACGAATCCGCGGAAGCCC
>JAHZJY010000266.1 GCA_022600695.1 Actinomycetes bacterium
ACGCTGCCCTGCAGTGCGATGACATCCTCGGCGGTGTAGGTCCGGTTCAGACCCTTCCATCGCGGGTTGGTGTCCCAATCGCGCTGGATTTCCGCTGCAGACTTGGGCTTTCCGACCTCGGACACGGACCGGGACATCTGGGCTCTCCATTCGTCGTCACCGCAGAGTGCGCAGATGTGACAACCTCTGCTAACACTCAGGGCTCATCGCTGATAAGTGCAGCCGACGATCCCACAGTCGATATGCGCTGGTCCAATCGTTCCTGTTGCCAATTTTGGCCATCCATCGGGCGTCAAATTGCGAAGTTTGCGAAGGGTTGGCGCCGGGCAGCGTGCGCTTTACCCGGTGATGGCTTGATTTCGCAGGTCAATCGGGGTCGATCGAGACCGGTAGCGATCAGAGAGCAAAGATGGCCGCGACGGCTTTCGTCTCGTCCCCAACGGCGTATGTGAGTGTTCTCACCGTACGGTCGGTCAACTCCAGCCCGAACTTGTCGGTGGACCCGGGTGGGTACACGTGCAGGAGCACTTCCAGCTTGTCGCCGTAGGCGACGGCCGCGTCGTGCTCGATGGCGACGCGGAGCGGGGACTCGAGCAACTCCGGATGCGGGGCGAGGAACTCCTCGACGACCTTCCAGTAGACCGAGTTGTTGACGTGGTCGAACAGGTCGATATCGCTGACCCGGATCGGGAACTCCCGAATTTCGTCGGCATCCTGCCGCGAGCCGGCCGACAGATAGGCCTTCCACCGCACCCGGTCGACGTCGGTGGTGCGCAGCAGAGCTGCCATGAAGTCATCGGCGATCCGGGCGGGGCCCTGGGTCTCCCGGTTGAAATTGATCCAAAAGGCCTCGGACTCGATGAGCCCTCCTTTGCGGCCGTCGATCCGCACCCGCATCTCGCACCACCGATTGGACGCTCCGGAACACCACCGCCGCAGGCGAAGCATGTCCTGGAACTCGATCGGCCCGATCATGTCGACCATGGTCCGGCGGACGATCCACAGCGGGTGGGTGTCGTTATGGCCCATCTCGCGAAGGTGGTCCTGACCGATGTCCTGGATGTGCCGCAGCGCGGCGTCCATTCGTAACCGGCCCAACCGGTCGACGTCGGCCGGGCGCAGCGGCCATTGCCGGTCGAACACGTCCGGATGCGGATCGGGAACGGGCATCAGCGCCTTCGCCAGACCGCCGGCGGCCGCCGCTTTGCTGTTGCCCATAGATGCGGATCATGCCAAACGACCCGATGCATGCCAACAGACCGCGCTTCGCACCTCGGTACGCTGACGGCATGCCGAAGACCTTCGTCGGGTCGCGGGTACGTCAACTGCGGACCGAACGTGGGCTGAGTCAGGCCGCGCTGGCCCAGATGCTCGAAATCTCACCGAGCTACCTGAATCAGATCGAACATGATGTCCGTCCGCTGACCGTGGCGGTGCTCCTGCGCATCACCGAGGTGTTCGGCGTCGACGCGACGTTCTTCGCCTCCCGGGACGACACCAGATTGGTGGCCGAGTTGCGCGAGGTGATGGTCGATGGCGATCTCGATGCCGCGATCCACCCGGCCGAGGTGGCCGATATGGTCAGCGCCCACCCCGCGATCGCCCGGGCGGTGGTCAACCTGCACCGGCGCTACCGGATCACCACCGCCCAACTCGCCGAAGCCACCGAGGACCGGTTCAACGACGGCAGCGGAAGCGGCTCGATCACGATGCCGCACGAGGAGGTCCGAGACTACTTCTACCAGCGGCAGAACTACCTGCATGAACTCGACACCGCCGCCGAGGATCTCACCGCGCGGATGCGGATGCACCGCGGCGACCTCGCCGGTGAGCTGTCCCGCCGTCTGACCGAAGTACACGGGGTGCACATCATCAGACGTATCGACCTCGGGGAGACGGTGCTGCACCACTACCACCCCGCATCGAAGACGCTGGAGATCTCCACCAACCTGTCCTCCGGACAGCAGGTCTTCAAGATGGCCGCCGAGTTGGCCTACCTCGAGGTCGGGGATCTGATCGACACCATGGTGACCGATGGCAAATTCACCAGCGCCGAGTCGCGGCGACTGGCCCGACTGGGCCTGGCCAACTACTTCGCCGCCGCGGCGGTGCTGCCCTACGGGCAATTCCACGACGTCAGCGAGAATTTCGGCTATGACATCGAACGGCTCTGCGCCTTCTACCAGGTGAGCTACGAGACCATCTGCCATCGGCTGTCCACTCTGCAGCGACCCTCGATGCGGGGGGTGCCGTTCTCGTTCGTCCGGGTGGATAAGGCCGGCAATATGTCAAAGCGTCAGTCCGCCACCGGATTCCACTTCTCGTCCTCGGGCGGAACGTGCCCGCTGTGGAATGTCTACGAGACGTTCTCCAGTCCCGGCAAGATCCTGGTGCAACTCGCCCAGATGCCGGACGGGCACAACTACCTGTGGGTGGCCCGGACCGTGGAGCGCCGCGCGCACCGGTACGGCCAGCCGGGCAAGACATTCGCGATCGGGCTGGGTTGTGATGTGCGCCAGGCCGGCCGGCTGGTGTACTCCCGGGGCCTGGACCTGTCCTCGGACAGCGCGACGCCGATCGGTTCGGGCTGTCGGGTCTGCGAACGGGACAGCTGTCCCCAGCGGGCCTTCCCCGCGCTGGGCAAGAGTCTGGACATCGACGAGCACCGCAGCACGGTCTCGCCCTATCTGGTGAAGGAAAACCCGTGAATGAACTGCAGCGCATTCCGGTCGGCGGACGCCGGGAACTCGGTCTGGTGAACTGGATCATCTCGCGGCTGGCCGCCCGATCGATCCGGGCACCACAGATGCACCTGTTCACCATGCTCGGTCAGCACAAGCTGCTGTTCCTGTCCTTCCTGCCGTACTCGGGCATGTTGTTGAACTGGGGCAAGCTGCCCAAACGGGACAAAGAGCTGGTGATCCTGCGGGTGGGCCATCTCCGTGGCTCGGAATACGAGTTACAGCAGCACCGTCGGCTGGCCCGCTCGCGCGGGCTGGACTCCGAACTCCAGCAGCGGATTTTCGCCGGGCCGGCTGACGAGGGGCTGACCGACCGCGAGCGCGCACTGCTGGTCGCGGTCGACGAGTTCATCACCCGCCGGGACATCACCGACGAGACCTTCATCACGTTGTCGGGCCACCTGAACCGGCAACAGATCATCGAATTCTGCGCCCTGACCGGGCACTACGACGCGATCGCCGGGACGTTGGCGGCGCTGCGGGTTCCGATGGACTTTCCCGACTAGCCGATTGCCGTTCCGGCCGTCACCGGCAGGGCGGCATCGCGGCCGGGGTCACGCCAATGATCACGCGTGTGAGTATGTCCATCCCGGGGCCCGAGCAGCGGACGAGGACCGCCCGTACGTGGCGACCGGGCGCTGTCCTGCCGACAGCCGGTTCTTGACCAGCGCTATCGCCCCGAACTGCAGGAGGCCGACCAACACCAGCGGCCAGGCGAGCCCCCCGACGAGCGAGATCAGAACCGGATGTTCCGGCGGCTGGATGTCGGCGGTACGAAAACGGGCAGCCAGCATGAAGAACACCGCTGCAAAGACCAACGACGCGATCAGATAGGAGGCGATCGGGATCAGCATGAGTCTGAAAGTAGTTAGCCCGGCTGAGCGCTGACCTATACCGATACGAAGTGTTTCCTGTTAAGACGGTCACGTTCCTGTTACGGCCCTTAGCCCTGGCTCTGCTCCAGCGGTTGCGCCGGCGGTTGCGCCGATTCACACATGGCACCCGGGTTATCGCCGGTCAGAGGTAGGTCACCCCGAGCACGATCGTGGTGAACATCATCGGTGCGACGGGCAACGCAACCAGAAAAGCGGCCTTGGTCATATCGCCGCGCTGATAGCGCTGCCACGCCTGATAGAACGCCCCGGCGGCGCC
>JAHZJY010000267.1 GCA_022600695.1 Actinomycetes bacterium
AGTAGCCGATGGCCGAGGCGCTGACGAAAGCCTTCAGCCCCGCGGTGCCGGCGGCCGTCTCAGCCAGGCGCCGGGTGGGCTCGATCCGGGAGTCCCGGATGGCCCGCCGGTGCGATTCAGTGAAACGGCCGGCGATGGACGCGCCCGCAAGGTGCACCACCGCATCCACTCCGTCGAGCAGATCGGCCGCGGGTTGGCCCGGATTCCAACGTCTCTCGTCGGGGCCGGCGGGGTCGCCCCGAACCAGCCTGATCACCCGGTGCCCGCCGGTGCTCAGAAATGCCGACAGTGCGGTGCCCACCAGGCCGGAGGAACCGGTTATCGCGACGACCAGCGGTCCCGCTCCGGCGGCCGCGGCATCGGAATGGGCGGCGAGGTCCTCGGAGAGCTGACGGTGCCGATAGGCGAAGGTCGACCGCAGCGCTGCACCGGGAACGGTCGTATCGACGATGTCGTGCACCCGGGTGGTTCCGCCGCCGGCGTCACTGTAGCGATGGGTGTGCCGCCACCAGCCGATGATCCGGGGCGGCAGTGTCATCAGACCGTCCGACGAGAGCACGTCGACGAACTGGTGCGGCGGGTCATAACCCGCGGGATCGTGTTGGGCGACCCAGAGCAGGCCGCCCGGCAGTCCGAGAATCGCCTGCCCGTCGGCCAGCGACTCCGTTTCCTTGACGACCCGCATCGGCTGCCAGGGCGGCACCAGCCTCCGCATGGCGCCGCGACGGGTGTGCCAGGCGAACACCTCATCAAGGGGGTGGCCGACGATACTGGCGTACTCGATACTCATGACAAACCCTTCAGCCCGTGCGGAAAGTGCGGATCACGGCTCGTCGCGCTGCACATCCGCGGCAGCCGACTCGTCGAGGTCTGCCTCGGCGGTGTCCTCGTCGACTGCCCCGTCATCGATGACGTGGACGGCGTCCTCCTCAGCCGGGACCGGAAAGTCCGGTTCGTCGTCGCTGGGAATGTCGTAGTCGGGTTCCTCGTGCACCACCTCTTCCGGGTGGTCCTCGATCGCGATCTCCGTCTCGAGGTTCTCGTCCTCGCCCGCGCCTGCGGCCTCTTCTTCCACCGCATCCTCTTCTTCCACCGCATCGGCGATCGCGGTCGCCTCGGAGGACCCCGCGACCGGTTCCGGGACGGATTCCGGGTCCGGTTCGATGACTTCGGTCTCGGCTGCCAGCACAGCCGCCGGCGGCGCTGCGGCCGCCGAATCCGCAGCCCCGGAAACCGCCGCCGGGGCCCGGCGTTGCGCGCGGTCCCGAATGGCGTCGCCAATCAACAGCAGAACTCCGAGGGCGCTGGCACCGATACACACCCAGGCCACCAGCTCATTGCTGGTAGCCACCGCGGCGACCAGCGCCGCCAGGCCGATTACCGCCAGCACCAACGCCACGATCAGCATCGTTGGACCTCACGCGGCACGGAGCTGATACGCACCCCTACTGGTATTGGGTGTATCCACCGTCGCCCGAGTCGACGGGTGCGGCCGAGCCGCGCTGGCCCAACTCCTCGAGTTGAGACTCCAGATAGGTCTTCAACCGGGTGCGGTACTCGCGCTCGAAGGTTCGCAGCTGCTCGAGCCGGCCCTCCAACACGGTGCGCTGCTGATTGATGGTATTCATCAGTTCGGAGTGCTTACGCTCCGCGTCGGCTTGCAACAGGTCAGCCTTCTCATGCGCCTGGCGGAGCTGAGTCTCGGAACGGGATTGCGCATCGGAAAGCATGGCGTCAGCGCGTTGCCGGGATTCGTTGAGCGTCGTGTCGGCGATATAGCGGGCTTCGGACACGATCTGATCGGCACTGGCCTGGGCCTCGGCGACCATCCGATCGGCATCGGAGCGGGCGGTGCCGGTCAGTCGGTCGGCCGTGTCCTGAGCGAGGCTGAGCACGCGGGCGGCTTTGAGCCCCTCATCCTCATTGGCCGAAACAGCAGCCGGCACACTGTCCACCACCGGCTGCGCGACCGACTCGGGCTCGGGCTCGGGCTGTTGCAGGGGGATCGCCTGGGTCGGCGGACCGCCGGCCCGCGCCGCCATCATCTCCTGATCGAGTTCACCGACCCGCTGGCGCAGGTCGGCGTTCTCCTCCACGAGCCGGGCGAGTTCGGTCTCCACCAGATCGAGGAAGGCGTCGACCTCATCCTCGTTGTAGCCACGCTTGCCGATGGGCGGCTTGCTGAACGCCACGTTGTGCACGTCGGCCGGTGTCAGTGGCATATCTGCCCCTTCCGCTGGGACGGTGGATGGAAGTCGGTCTGCATTGTAGACGGTCTTCCCAGTCGTTCCGTACTTTAACTGGCGCCCATCGTGTCACACCAGACTCGCCGGTTACAGAGATGCAGGGAATTAAGACCGAAACTCAGAGATTCACCACACAGCCAAATCCAGGATGATCGGCACCAGAAGGCTCGGGTATCGGCGCCGGGATGGCCCGGGGCGGCGGTCAGGCAGCTGCCCCGAACGCCAGTTGCATACCGATGAACGCGAGCAGCAGCAGCACCATGATGGAGAAATCCAGCCTGACCGCGCCGATGGTCAGCTGCGGGATGATCCGCCGCAACAGCTTCACCGGCGGATCGGTGACGGTCATGATGACCTCGAGGATCACGACCGTGACACCACGCGGCTGCCAGTCCCGGCTGAAGGAGCGAATGAACTCCACGACGATCCGGGCTATCAGTAAAAGCCAGAACAGAAACAGCGCGAAGCCGAGGATTCCGAAGAACAGCGTCACCTGGGGGCGGTCCTTACCTGACAGCGGATGAGACGGGCACCAGCGCATCGTGGCGCGGCGACCGCCAGCCTACCGATATCGCGCAGAGACGCCTCGGCCGCCGGCGGAAGCGCTACTGGTAGCTGTAGAAACCGGCCTCGGCGATCCGGCGGCGCTCCTCGGCGCTGACGTCCACGTCGGCCGGGGCAAGCAGGAAGACCTTGGTGGCGACCTTGTCGAAGGAACCACGAAGCGCGAACGCCAGACCGGCGGCGAAATCGACCAGCCGCTTGGCATCGGCATTGTCCATTGTCACCAGATCCATGATCACCGGTTGGCCGTCCCGGAAGCGCTCGCCGATGGTGCGGGCCTCGTTGTAGTCCTTCGGGCGCAGGGTGGTGATCTTCGACAGCGGGCTGCCCTCCTCGAACAACATGGCCATCCGCCGCGGATCCATCGCCAGGGCGCCCCGGGTCGAGCCGCGCAGTGCGCCGAACCGGGACGACGCATGCGGGCGATCGAACTCCCGCGGCCTGAACCGTGGCTCGTCGGTGTAGCTCGGCCGGAAGCCGCCGGTCGGCGGGTAGTCGGGCTCGCGGTCGTCGTAGTCATGGGCCAGCCGGGGGTCGCGTTCGTCGTACCGGCCGCCGTCCCGAGGGCCGTCGTACCGGCCGCCGTCCCGGAGGCCGTCATAACCCTCGTCGTCGGCGAACCGGTCGCCACGGCGCGAGTAACCCCGCCCGCGCAGGCCGCCGGGCTCCCGCTCGTCGTCGTAGTACTCGTCGTCATAGTCGTCCATCGGTGCCATGCCGAAATAGGCCTTGACCTTGTGGAGAGTGCTCATCCGCGGGACCCTTCTGCAGAACTTCGGTGTCGGTAATGCTGATGTTCGTGATGAAGCTGTGACTAGAGTGACTGCTCAGGGAGACGTTAGAGGACGCCGGCCCATTAACGCTGTACCGACACGCACACAGGTCGAACCGTGTCGGACGGCGGCTTCGAGATCGCCGGACATGCCGGCGGACAGTTCCGTGGCGCCGGGATGGCTGCTCAGCACGCGGCGATGCTCGGTCGCCAACGCCGCGAACGCCCGGTCGGGGTCTGAACCCAACGGCGGGACCGCCATCAGTCCCACAAGTTCGAGGGCTCCGGAATCGGCGATCTGCCCGCACAGCAGATCAACCCCCGCCGAATTGTCCATCGCGACCCCGCCGCGACTGATGTCGCCGTCCAGGCTGATCTGGACGAAAACACGCAGCCGGCCGCGGCGACGTCCGTCGGCCAGGGCCTGCTCGGCGGCCCGGTCCAGCGCCGTGACCACTTTGGCGGTGGAGACCGAATGGACGGTATCTGCCCATCCCGCAATGTGTTTGGCCTTGTTTCGCTGAACCTGACCGACCATATGCCAACAGACCGGGCCTGGTTTCGGCGCCGAGTCCGCCACGGTCGGGACCAACGTGTCGAACTCGGCGATCTTGGACGAGGCTTCCTGTTCGCGTGACTCGCCGAAGGCGCGGCAACCCAGCCGCCACAGAATGGCGACATCACTGGCCGGAAAGAACTTGGTGATCGGCAGTAGTTGGATCTGCGCCACCGGCCGACCTGCCGCCTCGGCCGCCAGAGCCAGCCGTGACCGGACCGCTGCCAGACCGCGGGTCAGTTCCGCCGCCCGATCGCCGAACGTCGGTGCTGTCACGGCATCCACACCAGTGACGCCAGTCGACCGGTCGGAGCATCCCGGCGGTGGCTGAACAGTGCCGGATCGGCAACCGTGCAGCGCGGGTCGATATCCACCGCGGTTATCCCGGCATCGGACAGTTGACGCGCGATACCGGCCCGCAGATCCAACGCCGGAGTACCGCGCGGGGTACTGGTCCGACTGCCGGGCAGACGTGCCTCGACATCGGCGGCCATCTCTTCGGGCACCTCGTAGTTCGGCCCACTGACCGCTGGGCCGAGCAGCACCGAGATATCCGCGACGCGCGCGCCGGCGGCGATCATGGCGTCCACCGTGCGCAACACCACACCCTCGGCGGCCCCGACCCGACCGGCGTGCGCCGCCCCGACCACCCCGGCGCGGGCATCCGCCATCAGCACCGGAACACAGTCCGCGGTCACCACCGCCAGCGCAAGCCCCGGCGTACCTGTCACGAGGGCATCGGCCGCATCGACGGATTCGACACGCGGACCGTCGACGATCTCGACATGATCGCCGTGAACCTGGTTCATCCACACCACGTGGTCGGGCGGCAGTCCGATGGTCGACGCCAGCCGGTAGCGGTTGGCCGATACCGCGGCCGGTCGGTCACCGACGTGGTCACCGAGGTTGAAACTGTCGAATGGCGGCCGGGAGACCCCGCCGACCCTGGTGGTGGTGATGCGACGGATGCGAACGCTCACGGCACCAGTATCGGCGCGGTTCAGTGCCGCATGAACGGCGGCACGTCGACGTCGTCGTCATCGTCACCGAAGCGTGATGACCCGTTGGTACGGGCGGGCACACTGACCGGCTCGAGCGGCTGGACGGTCTCGATCGGCTC
>JAHZJY010000268.1 GCA_022600695.1 Actinomycetes bacterium
GCGTTCCTCGACCCCTACGAGTGGATGCGAGACAAGTCAGATCCCGAGGTCATCGCGCACCTTGAGGCCGAGAACGCTCACGTCGAACATGAAACCGCGTATCAGGAGCCGTTGCGGCGGAAAATCTTCGATGAGATCAAGTCGCGCACCAAGGAGACCGACCTGTCGGTTCCGCTCCGGCGCGGCGACTGGTGGTACTACGGCCGCAGCTTCGCGGGCAAGCAGTACGGGGTGCACTGCCGCGCTCCGGTGGCCGGGCCCGACGATTGGGATCCGCCGGTGTTCGACGAGCACACCGAAGTCGCCGGTGAACAGGTGCTCCTCGATGAGAACGCCGAAGCGGACGGATACGACTACTTTGCCGTTGGTGCGGCCACGGTCAGCCCGGACGGTTCGTTACTGGCCTACTCGGTTGACCTCGTCGGCGACGAGCGGTATGTCCTGCGGTTCAAGGACTTACGGACCGGCGAGTTCCTCGCTGACCGGATCGGTGGTGTCTCCGCCGGTATCACCTGGGGGGCCGACAGCGGCTGCGTCTACTACACGACCGTTGACGAGGCCTGGCGGCCCGACACCGTCTGGCGGCACCGGCTCGGCACCCGGGGGCACGACGAGCAGGTCTTCACCGAGCCCGACGAGCGGTTCTGGGTTGCGGTGGGCCGCACCCGTTCGGACGCCTATATTCTGATCGCGGTCGGGTCGGCGATCACCTCGGAGGTCCGGATTGCTGACGCGTCCGATCCGCAGGCCGAGTTCACCGCCGTGCTTCCGCGCCGCGAGGGAGTCGAGTACGCGGTCGAGCATGCGGTGGTCGACGGACAGGACCGCTTCCTGATCCTGCACAATGACGGGGCGCCGAACTTCACCCTCGTCGAGGCCTCGGTGGACGATCCGACAGCCCAGCGGACCCTGATCGCGCCACGCGATGACGTGCGCCTCGAAGGGGTCGACACCTTCGCCGACCATATCGTCGTGCACTATCGCCGGGAGGCGCTGCCGCGGCTCCAGCTGTGGCCCATCGTCGACGGTCAGGGTTACGGCACCCCGGCTGAGATCACTTTCGACTCCGAGTTGATGGCATCCGGGCTGGGCGGCAATCCGAACTGGATCTCGCCGCGGCTGCGGATCGGGGCGACATCGTTTCTGACCCCGATGCGGATTTACGATATCGACGTCGACACTGGGCAGCGCACCTTGCTGCGCGAGCAACCGGTCCTCGGTGGCTACCGCTGCGAAGACTATGTCGAGCGGCGCGACTGGGCACTGGCCCCGGACGGCACTCGTATCCCGATCTCGCTGATCTACCGCGCCGATACCGCGTTCCCCGCGCCGACCGTGCTGTACGGCTACGGCGCCTACGAGTCCAGCGAAGACCCCAGGTTCTCCATCGCCCGGCTTTCGCTGCTGGACCGGGGCATGGTCTTCGCGATCGCGCACACCCGCGGGGGCGGCGAGATGGGCCGGCTCTGGTACGAGCGCGGCAAGCTGTTGGATAAGAAGAACACGTTCACCGACTTCATCGCCGCGGCCGGCCACCTCGTCGATACCGGCCTGACCCGACCGGAGAACCTCGTCGCGCTCGGGGGCAGCGCGGGCGGGCTGCTGATGGGTGCGGTGGCGAATATGGCACCGCAACTCTTCGCCGGAATTCTCGCTCAGGTTCCCTTCGTCGACCCGCTGACGACGATTCTGGACCCAGCGCTTCCCCTGACCGTGACCGAGTGGGACGAGTGGGGCAATCCCCTGGAGGATGCCGGCGTCTACTTCTACATGAAGTCCTATTCGCCATACGAGAACGTCGAGGCCAAGGAATACCCGGCCATCCTCGCGATGACCTCCCTGCATGACACCCGGGTGTTTTATGTCGAACCCGCGAAATGGGTTGCGGCGCTGCGACACACCAAGAGTGACCCGCATCCGGTGCTCTTGCGAACCCAGATGGCGGCGGGCCATGGAGGTATCAGCGGACGTTACGAGCGCTGGCGCGAGGCGGCATTCCAGTACGCGTGGCTGTTGGCCACCGCGGACCCGGGCCGATTCGGCGCGGGCGTCGTCGCGTGAACGTCGGCAAAGCACCACGTGCCTGCCACCTGCGGGACACCGGCCGGACATCCGGGTCGGGCACAGTCAACCCGTGCCAGGACAGTTGATCGTCTCAGTATCCGGTATCAGTGGGCGGACGCTGTCGGACCTCGATGAGTTCCGCCGGGCCCTCGACGGCCGGGCAGTCGGTGTGTCCTTGTTCGTGGCACCCCGCCGCAAGCACGGGTATCGCCTCCAGTCCGATCCAGCGACGGTCGAATGGCTGCGGCACTGGCGCACCCGCGGTGACGCGGTCGTCCTGCACGGCTTCGACGAGGCCGCGACGAGGCGGCGTCGCAGCGAATTCGCCGTGCTTCCCGCGCACGAGGCGAATTTACGCTTGATCGCCGCGGACCGGGCACTGGAAGAGATCGGGCTGCGGACCCGCCTCTTTTCAGCTCCGGGCTGGACGGTGTCCTCCGGCACAGCCATCGCGCTGCCGCGCAACGGGTTCCGGCTACTGATCGGGCGCCACGAGTCCACCGATCTCGTCCGCGGGAACTCTCGCCGGGGTCGGATGATCGGTATCGGGGCAGGGTTCCCTAAGGATCCGTGGTGGTATCGCCGCGTGGTCCTGCTCGCCGGACGCGCGGCACGCCGAGGCGGACCCGTGCGGCTGGTCATTGCCGCGGGCCAACTGGGCAGGGGTGGTGCCCGCCACGCCATCCTCGATGCCGTCGACGTCGCACTGAGCCGCGGCTGCAGCCCCGCGGTGTACCGATGGGAGTCGGGCCCGGCGTCGTCGGCTGCGGCCTGAGTCCCGCTAGCGACCGGTGCCACCCGCAGTGGTCGCGATCCCGCCGTCAACCGGGATGATCGCCCCGTTGACATAGGAGCCGGCCCGGCTGGACAGGAAGACCGCGATACCGGCCATATCGTCATCGCGGCCGATCCGCCGCATCGGGGCGGCCGCGGCGATCGCCTCGCCGAACGACTGCAGCGTGGCGGCCATCATCTTCGAGGGAAACGGCCCGGGTGCGATCGCGTTGACCGTGATGTGCTGGGGACCGAGTTCTTTGGCCAGGACGCGGGTCAACTGATGCACGGCGGCCTTACTGGCCGAGTACGAGTACGTCGGCATCGGGCTGACCTGAATACCGTCGATGCTGCCGATATTGATGATGCGGGCCGGATCGCCCGGTGTCCCTGCCCCGCGCAGTGCGGGCAGGAGCGCCTGGACCATCCAGAACGGCGACTTGACGTTCAGATCGAGCACCCGGTCCCACGCCGCCGCGGGGAAGGACTCCAGCTGCTCACCCCAGGTGGCCCCGGCGTTGTTCACCAGAATGTTCAGGCTCTCGTTCTCCGCGAGTACCTCGGCGGCCAGCCGCGCGCACTCCTGCTGGCGGGATAGGTCGGCGGGTATTGCGCGGACGGGGCCGAACTCCGACAGCTCGGCCACTGCCCGCTCGCACGCCTCGGCCTTGCGGGAACTGACCACAACGTGGGCACCGGCCTGCAGCAGACCCCGGGCGATCATCATGCCGATACCGCGGGTGCCGCCGGTGACCAGTGCGGTCTTACCGTCGAGCCCGAA
>JAHZJY010000269.1 GCA_022600695.1 Actinomycetes bacterium
GCGATGATGGCCGCCCGCGGACCGCGACTGAGATCACCGACCTCGGCGAGTCCGCGCTCCGCTGCCAGGGCGAGAGGTTCGGGTCGGGGTATCGGCGGGGACGGGTCGTCGGCAGGCACGGCAGGACCAGGAGGCGGATTCCGTCGCCACCGCCGGACGGCGGTCGCGACAGTTCCGACCAGGGTCATGACCACCAGCGCGACGGTTGTCACCTCCAGGTAGCGCAACACCCGGCCATCGGGTTGTCGCTGCGCCGATGGTGGCGCGGCGGCCGGCGGATCCCCGGTGTCGTCCGGACGGGGCGTCGGCACTGTCGGGGGTTCCTGCCGTAGTTCGGTCGGCGCGATACTCAGCAGGCTGACCAGCATCAACGTGAACAGCCACGCGACAGCCAGACCGACCGCGATGAGTAACAGCCTCCGGCCGATCCGCGCTCGCGGACCGGAAGGGTCACGGGGCAGTTCCCGTCGGTCCGCCGCCGGCGTGTCAGGAACCGGTCTGCGAAATGACGTCATGAGAGCGATTGCCATGATGAGCAATGAGGCCGCCAGCAACGTGACGACCCCGGCCATCGACGCGGGACTGCCCTGGGACCGATCACCGGGAGCGGTTCGGACATCGGGAATTCGGCCGCCCAGCATCACCGAAGCGACGATGAGCAGCCCGAGCAGGACCGCCACCCGTCCCGCGGGTCTGGTTCGACCGGAAAACCGTGCCCTCGTGGCGCTCCCCCTCGTCATGGGGACCATTCCCCGTACCCCCATCGTGGCATGGCGCGGCCCGTACCGTAGGAGCGTGGAGAGGACCCGCGACGATGATGTCTGCCCCGGTGCCCTGCAGGTGCACCGGGCCGCCGACGGCGTGCTGGCCCGGGTTCGACTGCCCGGCGGGATGATCGGTGCCGCCCAGTTGGCGGCCCTCGCCGAGACTGCCACCCGATTCGCGGCCGGCACCCTGGAACTGACCGCCCGCGGCAACCTGCAGTTGCGGGGTATCACCGACGCTTCCGCGGTGGCCGACGCCGTCGCCGCGGCCGGACTGCTGCCGTCGGCGACCCATGAGCGAGTGCGGAACATCGTCGCCTCGCCGCTGTCCGGCAGATTCGGTGGACTCACCGACACCCGCGGGTGGGTGGCGGAATTGGACAGCGCGATCCAGAAGGACCCGACGCTGGCCGAGCTGCCGGGCCGGTTCCTGTTCGGTATCGACGACGGCACCGCGGATACGTCCGTCCTGGCCGCCGATGCCGGTGTGCACGTTCTCTCCGACGGTGTCGCTCTGCTGCTGGCGGGCCGCGACACCGGTGTCCGGTTGCTCAGCGACGAGGTGATACCGGGCCTGCTGGCCGTCGCCCGGCGGTTCACGAAGTCACGCGGAACGGCCTGGCGGGTGGCCGAATTGGAGGATCCGGCCGTCCTGCTCACCGGTTATACGCCGTCGGTTCCGGCAGGCGGTGACTTCGCACTACCCGGGGTACTCCCCCGGCCCCCGGTCGGCTGGATCGACCAGCAGGACGGGGCGGTGGCGCTCGGAGCGGTGGCACCGCTGGGCGTGCTCACGGCACGGCAGGCGCAATTCGTGGCGGCCGTCGGTGCGCCGGTGATCATCACTCCCCGGCGTTCCCTTCTGGTGTGTGATCTGGAGGAGGCAGTGGCCGATACCGTATTGCGGGTGCTGGCACCGATGGGTCTGGTGTTCGACGCGGCCTCGCGATGGCTCACTGTCACCGCCTGTGTCGGTAGCCCCGGGTGCGAACGGTCGCGCGCGGATGTGCGGGCCGAGGCGACCCGGGCGGCTGAGTCCGGGTCGGTCGCCGGCGTCGCGCACTACGTCGGCTGTGAACGCGCCTGCGGGAGTCCGCCGTCCGGTCCGGTTCTGGTGGCCACCGGAGACGGCTACCGCCTGCTGAACCGCCCGACCGTAGGCTGATCACCGTGCTCGACTACATCCGCGATGCCGCCGAGATATACCGGCAGTCCTTCGCGACGATCCGGGCCGAAGCGGACCTGAGTCCATTCCCCGAGGACGTGGCCCGGGTGGTGGTTCGGCTCATTCATACCTGCGGTCAGGTCGATCTGACCGCCCACGTCGACTTCACCCCCGCGGTGGTGACCGCCACCCACGCTGCGCTGGCAAACGGCGCTCCCATCCTGTGCGATTCGTCGATGGTCGCTGCTGGGATCACCGCGGCCCGGCTGCCTGCCGACAACCGGGTGGTGTCGCTGGTGGCCGACCCGGGTGCCGCCGACCTGGCGCAACGGCGAGCCACCACCCGGTCTGCGGCGGGGGTGGAGTTGTGGGCCGACCGGCTGGCTGGTTCGGTCCTGGCCATCGGCAATGCCCCGACCGCACTGTTCCGATTACTGGAACTGATCGACGAGGGCGCGCCCGCACCGGTTTCGCTGCTGGGCGGCCCGGTCGGCTTCGTCGGGTCGGCGCAATCCAAGACCGCGCTCGTGGCGAATCCGCGCGGAATGGAGTACCTGGTGGTGCGGGGCCGGCGGGGCGGCAGTGCCATGGCGGCTGCCGCCGTCAACGCGATCGCGAGTTCGCGCGAATGAGGCTCGCCGAATGAGCCGTGGGCAGCGAATGAGGCTCGCCGAATGAGC
>JAHZJY010000270.1 GCA_022600695.1 Actinomycetes bacterium
ACATTGCTACTTTGCCGTGCATCACTTCACGGAAAGGACCTGCCCTCCAGTGAAACGAACCCCGTTGCTCGGCGAGTGTTCCGCTGAATTCCTCGGCACCATGATTCTCATCCTCTTCGGGTGCGGTGTCGTCGCCCAGGTGGTCACCGGCGGCTTTCCCACCACAACCGGCGCCACCGGTGACTACAACTCGATCGCATGGGGGTGGGGCCTGGGGGTCGCGATGGCGGTCTACGTCGCCGGCCGACTTAGCGGCGCGCACCTCAACCCCGCCGTAACGGTCGCGCTGGCGACATTCAAGGGTTTTCCGGCTCGCAAGATCATGCCGTATATCGGGGCCCAGATGGCCGGTGCGTTCGTCGGCGCACTACTGGTCCGCTTCACCTACAGCGATGCCATCAACCGGGTCGACCCCACCCACACCAAGGCCACCCAGGGCATCTTCTCGACCTCCCCGGATAACGGTGTGTCGCTGACCACCGCGTTCGCCGATCAGGTGATCGGCACCGCGATTCTTGTCGCGGTCATCTTCGCGCTGACCAGCGCCGTCAACAACCCGCCACTGGCCAACACCGCCCCGTTGATCATCGGCCTGCTGGTCGTCGGCATCGGATTGGGCTGGGGCGCCAACGCCGGGTACGCCATCAACCCGGCACGGGACTTCGCCCCGCGACTCGCGTCCTGGATCAGCGGATATGAAACCGCGTGGGTGTCGGCCAACGGCCCCGAGGTGTATTTCTGGGTGCCGTTGGTTGCGCCCCTACTCGGCGGGTTGATCGGCGGTGCGCTGTTCGTCTTCTGTATCGAAAAGTTCCTGCCGGAGGCGATCACCAATCCCGCCGAGATCGGCGTCGTCGAGCCCACCCCGCTCCGGTAGTCCCACGCTGAATCCTGTTGCCGGCGGCTAAGGTTCCACGCGTGAGCCGTCTGGACCGCTTCTTCGAGATCACCGCCCGCGGGTCGACCGTCGGCGCGGAGATCCGGGGCGGGCTGGTCACCTTCATCGCGATGGCCTACATCATCGTGCTCAACCCGATCATCCTGGCCGGCCCCAAGGACGTCGCGGGGAATCAGTTGCAGTTCGCACAGGTGTCCGCGGTGACGGCCTTGACGGCCGGGGTGATGACGATCATGTTCGGTGTCATCGCGAGACTTCCCTTCGCGTTCGCCGCAGGTCTGGGTATCAACTCCTTCCTGGCGACGTCGGTGGTGGGCACCCTGACCTGGCCGGAGGCGATGGGCCTGGTGGTCGTCAACGGCCTGATCATCGTCGCGCTGGCCGTCACCGGGCTGCGGCGACTGGTCTTCGACGCGGTGCCGATGCAACTCAAGATCGCGATCACCGCCGGCATCGGTTTGTTCATTCTCTTCATCGGTCTGGTCGACGCGGGGTTCGTCGGCTCGACGGGACTGCCGTCACCACCGGTCGGGCTGGGCAGCGACGGCCGCGGATCCATCACCAGTATTCCAACGCTGGTGTTCGTGTTGACGCTGCTGCTGACCGGGATTCTGGTCGCCCGCCGGATCCGGGGCGGCATCCTCATCGGCCTGGTCGCCGGCACAGCGCTCGCGGCGGCGGTCGAAGCGATCTGGCATCTCGGGTCGGCGGTGGATCACCCCGGTGGCTGGCGACTGTCGGTTCCGACCCTGTCCGGGTCGCCGTTCGCACTGCCCGATCTGTCCCTCGTCGGCGCTTTCACCCTGGACAGTTTCAGCCGCATCGGCGTACTCGCGGCGACCGTGCTGGTGTTCACCCTGGTGTTCGCCAATTTCTTCGATGCGCTTGGCACTTTGACCGGGCTGTCCCGGCAGGCCGGGCTGGCCTCACCCGATGGCACCTTTCCCCGGCTTCGGTCCGCCCTGATCGTCGAGGGCGCCGGGGCGGTCGCCGGAGGCGCCGGTTCGGCCTCGTCGAACACGGTGTTCATCGAATCCGGCGCCGGCATCGAAGAGGGCGCGCGCACCGGCCTGGCGAACCTGGTGACCGGCGCCCTGTTTCTGGCGGCGATGTTCGTCTCCCCGCTCGCCTCCGTGGTGCCGACCGAGGTGGCCGCCGCTGCCCTGGTGATCGTCGGAGCGATGATGTTCTCGCACCTGCGCCATATCGACATCTCGGAGTTCTCGGTGGCGCTGCCCGTCGTTCTGACCGTGGCGGTGATGCCGCTGAGCTATTCGATCGCCAACGGCATCGGCGTCGGTTTCGTCAGCTGGGTGATGCTGCGATCGGCAACCGGCAGGGCCCGCGAAGTCAGTCCGCTGCTGTGGATCGTCGCGGCCGGGTTCCTGCTCTATTTCGCCCGCGACGCGATCGCGCCGCCGGGGTGAGCCGCCGGGATCAGCCGCCGCCGGAGGGCGGCGGCGCACCCCGGTAGGGCAGAATGCCCGCTATGAGCGATGTCACCGTCACCTGTCTGACAGACGGCCCCCTCGAGGTGGCCGGCGAGGTCGAGGTCTTGGCCTCCGACGGCACCCTGGTCAAGCAGACCAGCAAGTGCTACCTGTGCCGCTGCGGCCATTCGGCGAAGAAGCCGTTCTGCGACGGTGCGCACAAGCGAGAGGGATTCACCGCGCCCTGACCGGTGCTACCTCATGCCGACACCCAATTGAGATCGGCAGGCCCGGCACCGACCCCTACCATGGTGGTGACGGTAAGCAGAGGGGACATCATGAGACTCGATCGGTTGAGCAGCCGGATGGCGATTGTCGCGGCCGGTGCGGCGATCGTCGCGATGGGCGCACTGACATCCTGCAGTTCCGGCTCCGAGCAGGAGTCGGCACCCACCATCCCGGCCGCCCCGGCGTCAAGCGCACCGGCGGCCTCGCCCACCGAGAAGGCACTCGGCCCCGATTACGACGGCTCCTTCACGCCGTCGGTCGACCCGACCCCGCCGAGCGCCGTCTGCGAGGAAGTCGTCGACGGCGTCTGCAAGCGGTGATCGCGGTGCAGTCGGCATCGGTAGCCGCCGCGGGCGTGCTGATCGTCGGCGCGGTGGTCTCCGCGCCTCCCGCGGCGGCTGAACCAGCGCCGAGCTGGAACGGCTGGTACCGGATCACCTTCCATACCGACCAGAAATCCGGCACCAGCGTGGCCGCCCAGCAGTCGGAGGAGCCGTATACCGCGGCGTTCAAGTTCATCACGGACTGCTCGTCGGGCACCTGCCTGGCGACGGTGGTCGACGGCCCGGCATCGAAGGAGAACGTATCCGGGTCGACAAAGTTCGACTGGACCGGATCGCAATGGTCACGGACAAACAATTGGCGATGGGACTGTCTGCTTCCCGACCGCACCATAACCTTCGACCCGGCCAGTTCGGTGACCACCTACTCCCCGCAGCCGGACGGATCGCTGACCGGGACCTTCGCCACGAATATCGGTGACGGCGCCTGCGAGGGCACCGTCTACATCCCGCTGACCGCGGTGGTGGCCGAGCCGGCCTCGGGCACCTCGGGCACCTCGGACATCGTCTGAGTCAGATCGGCTCCGGATAGCCGTAGAACTCCGGGGGCAGGCTCTGCCGATGCGCTGCGATTACTGGCAGATATCGCCGCGGCCGATGCTAGTTTGACGCCCACAGCCGGACACCGGCTGCACGATCGGCAGCAGACCGGAGGTATTCGCATGGGCCAGGCCGACCGAAGCGCGGATTGGGAGACGTTGCGGGAGTGCGCCATTGCCGCGGCTGCGAACTCCTACTCCCCCTACTCCAACTTCCCGGTCGGGGTGGCCGGCTTCGTCGACGACGGCCGGGTGGTCTCGGGAGCCAATATCGAGAACGCCTCCTACGGGATCACCCTGTGTGCGGAGTGCTCTATGGTATCGGCCCTGTACGCCACCGGCGGCGGACGGCTCACCGCGGTGTACTGCGTCGACGGGAACGGCGATCCGCTCATGCCCTGCGGTAGGTGCCGCCAACTGCTCTACGAGCACGGTGGACCGGACCTGCTGGTGATGACACCGCACGGCGTCGCCTCGATGGCCCAGATCCTGCCCCAGGCCTTCGGCCCCTGGGATCTGGCAAAGCGGATGCCCGCCCGGTGAACACCGTCGCCTCCCCCGAGGGCGGCGACGCGAGGGCAAGCAAGTCGGCATGGGCGATCTCATCGGCGAGGTCAAGATGATCGTCAGCGGTTTCGTCACCTTCGGGGGTGGTCTGCTGATGTCGGCGATCGCGGTCGGCGGACCGCTGATGATCAGTGGTCGCGCCGTCCAGGGCATCGGTATCGGCATCTCCGCCCCGGCCACGTTGTCGATCGTGGTCAACTCATTCCCAGTGGCGCAGCGAGGTTTCGCGGTCGGAGTGTGGGGTTTCGCACACGGTTTGGGACTGCTGGTCGGACCGCTGTTCGCCGCGTGGATGATGGACGTCGCCAGCTGGCGCGCGGTGTTCTGGGTCGCCCTGCCGCTCACCGCGCTGGTCATCGCCGTCACCCTGCTGGCCACCCGCGGCTATCGGAGCGTGATCGCCGGCGGAAAGTACGACTGGCTGGGCCTGATCCTGGGTGCAACCGGCGTCACGCTGTTGACCTACGGTCTGCAGAACTCGGCGATCAGCTGGTCGGCGATCGCCAGCTGGGGGTCAGTCGTCGCCGGCATCGCCCTGCTCGGCGTTTTCGGTGTCCTCGAGACCCGAATCGCCCATCCGCTGGTGGATTTCAGCCTCTGGCGGGAACGGCTGTTCTCCGGCGGGTTCTTCGCCGAGAGTGCCGTGGGATTCATCTACATCCCGTTCCTGACGTTCATCGGCTCGCTGTACCTGATCGGCGTGCTGGCCCGGCCTGCCGATCACGGTGGCACTGCTCGCCCAGGCGGTTGCACTGGCCTGGGTTGGGCTGCTTTTCAGCCCGGAGACCACCCTGGCGCAGATGGTGATTCCGTTGGCCCTGATGGGGATCGGTGTCGGTATCGCGTTGCCGGCCTGCAACACCGCGGGGATGTCCGCGGTCGATGCCCCGCGCGCCGGTTTGGGCTCGGGGCTGATGCAGATGACCTTCAACATTCCGGCCGCACTCGGGGTCGGTGTCGTGACATCGATCATCGGCACAATCGAGGCATCAAGGATCTCCGGGGCGCTGAAACCGGACCTGCAAGACGCCGGCACCCGCTATACCGACGCGGTACAGAGTGGCGACATGGCCCTTGCCGACGACGTCCTGGCGGCAGTGCCGGACGGCTCGGCAGGGGTAGTGAGGACTGCCTCGGTGGCCGCCTACTCCTCAGCCATCACCACATCGATGCTGGTGTTGGCCGCTGTAGCGCTGGCCGGCGCCATCTTCGCCTGGATGGTCATCGCCCGTCATCGCACCCCCCGATCACCTCAGGGCGACACCGGCCGCCGACGGTTAAAGCGCAAGTAACTCCGCCATGCCGGTCCGCAGCGCCGCCAACTCCGAGCTCGCGGTGGCGCGCGCTTCGGCGATCCCGCCACGCACCGGCACCGCCACCTGCAGATAGCACTTGAGCTTCGGTTCAGTACCACTGGGGCGCACGATCACCCGGGCGCCGGCCAGGGTGAACCGGAGCCCGTCGGTGGGTGGCAGACCGTCGACGCCCTTCTCGAGGTCGTCGATCTGCATCACATCGCGGCCGGCGAGTGCCCCCGGAGGATTCGCCCTTAGGCGCGCCATCGCCGCGCCGATCAGGTCGAGGTCCGAAACTCGAACCGCCAGTTGGCTTGTGGCGTACAGACCGAAACGTCCGGCCAGCTCGTCCAGAACATCCTGCGGTCCGCGGCCCTCGGCCTTGAGCGCTGCCACCATCTCGAGGATCAACAGCGACGCGGTGATGCCGTCCTTATCCCGGACCGCCGTCGGGTCGACACAGTAGCCGAGCGCCTCCTCGTAGCCGAACCGCAGATCCGGCACCTTCGCGATCCACTTGAACCCGGTAAGGGTCGTCACGTAGCTGAGCCCGGCGGCGGCGGCGATTCGTTCCAGCAGCGTGCCGGACACGATCGACTGGGCGTACACCCCGGTGGCCGGCGCACCGTCGCGGCGCCCTCGCTCCACGATCCACCAGCCGAGCAATGCACCCACCTCGTCACCGGTCAGCATCCGGTAGCCGTCGCCGTCGCGGATACCGGCCGCGCAACGGTCCGCGTCCGGATCGTTGGCGATGATCAGGTCAGCCCCTCGGGCCCGGGCCTCCGCCAGCGAAAGATCCATTGCCCCCGGCTCTTCCGGGTTGGGAAAGGTGACGGTGGGGAAACGCCCGTCCGGTTCGAATTGGACCGCGACCTTGGCCGGTGGGTCGAAACCCGCCTGCCGCACCGCCCGCATGAAAACCTCACCTCCGACACCGTGCAGCGCGGTGTAGACCACCGACACGTTGCGGGGACCGCTGCCCAGCAGGGAGACGGCCCTGGCGAGATAGGAGTTCAGCACCGCACCATCGAGGGTGCGGTAGGCATCGGACGTCGGAATCGAACCCGGCGCGCCGACCGCCGCGATACAGGCGGAAATCTCCGCATCCGCCGGGGGGACGATCTGGCTGCCATCGCCCAGATAGACCTTGTAGCCGTTGTCCTCGGCCGGGTTGTGCGATGCGGTGACCATGACCCCCGCGTCGCAGCCGAGTTCGCGAACGGCGAATGCCAAAACCGGTGTGGGCAGCGGTTGCGGCAAGAGCATCGCGGTGATCCCGGCCCCGGCCATCACCCGGGCGGTGTCGCGGGCGAAGGCCTCAGAGTTGCGACGCGCGTCGTAGCCCACCACGACGCGCCCGGCGACGTTGCCTCCAGCAGTGGCGCTTTCGCTGTTGGCCAGCAGATAGGCGGCCAGACCGGCGGCCGCACGCGCCACCACCACCCGATTCATCCGGTTGCTGCCCGGCCCCAGCCGCCCGCGCAGCCCGGCGGTGCCGAACTGCAGGGCGCCGTCGAAGGCATCGGCGAGTTCTGCCGTCGCATCGCGCTGCCCGGCTTCGGCTTCGGCGAGCAGTGCCGACAGTTCCGCGACGGTCTCACGGTCGGGATCTGCGGCGAGCCATTGCCGGGCCGTCTCGAACAGCACCGCGTCGGCGCCCATCAGTAGTCGCCCGCCGCCTGCCCGCCGGCCACAATGGCCACCGAGGACGATGTGCCGATGCGGTCCGCGCCTGCCTTCAGCATCGCCGCTGCTTCCCGGCGGCTGCGCACCGCCCCGGACGCCTTCACCCCCAACGTGTCCCCGACCATCGCTCGCATCAGGGCGATATCGTGAACGTTGGCACCGCCGCCGGCGAAACCGGTGGAGGTCTTGACATAGGCCGCGCCGGATCGCAGGGCGATCAGGCAGGCCACTGCCTTCTGGTCATCGTCGAGCAGGCTGGTCTCCAGGATCACCTTCACCGGAGCCGGCCGGGCGGCGCCCACCACTCCGAGCATGTCGTCGTAGACAGCCGCCAGGTCACCGGAAAGAAGACCGCCGATGTCCAGCACCATATCCACCTCGTCAGCACCCTCGGCCACCGCGATGCGGGCCTCCTGCGCCTTGGCCAGCCGGGTCATCGCGCCGAGCGGAAACCCCACCACCGTGCACACCATCACCGCGGATCCGGCCAGCAACTCCGCGGCGGTCGGAACCCAACGGCTGTTGACGCACACCGAGGCGAAGCCGTGTTCGCGGGCCTCCACGCAGAGCGTTTCGACAGCAGCCAGGGTGGTGTCGGCTTTGAGCAGGGTGTGATCGATCCGCCCGGCGAGGGTGTCGGAAGTGCGCAACACCCCGGGCACGTCGACCCCGTCGGGGGCCGGACCAAGTGCCGCGGTCACCGCCTCGTTGGCGTGTTGGAATCGTGCGGAGTAGTCGGCCACATAGGTGTTCACACGGTTCTCCTCGGGGTCTCGCCTAGTCAGCCGCCGAGCAGGCCGGCCCGCAGATAATTGAACAGGGCGACGCCGGAATCATTGCTGAACTTGTGCAACTCGGCCTCCGTCGCGGTGACCTGATCGCCGTCGAGCCGATTCAACAGGGTGCAGCAGATCATCGCGAACCTGGGGAAACCCCAGTGGTTGAGATAGCCCGCGAACATCGCGCCCTCCATCTCGATATTGCGAACACCGTTCGTAGCGAGCCAGCGCAACCACGCCATCTTGGTTTCCGGCGTCTCGAAACACACGGCGCCATCCAGCCGGAACTGCTCGAGGAAGAACTCATTGCCAGCCACGGTCTTTCCCGAGACCACATGCGGATCCGCCAAGCCGCCGTTGGCGGCCAGGATGGCCTCCCGGGTGGCATCGGGAAAATGCCCGTCGAACCAATACTCACCATCACCGCCGCGCAGCAACCGGTACGGCTTGAGGTCTGCCATCAGCCCCTCCGTGGAGACCACTATCGTGCCCCCGGGCAGACCGACCCCACCACTGGTCCCCACCCGGCACCAGAAGACGTCCTCCAGGCCATCGAGATCGCCGCGTTTGAGGAAGAACACCAAACGCATGAGTTCCTGCAGGGCGATCGACGCACTCGGCATGCCCATACCGTGCGAGGCGAACAACACCCCGGCTGTGTAGCGGGTGACGAAGCGGTCCTCCTTCGGGAATGCCACGATCGGTGAGCCGCCGTTGAGATGGCTCCAGCGCTGCGCGAACTCCCTGATACGTCGACCCGAACCGGCCAGTATCACCGCCCGCACACCGCGGAGTTCAGCCAGCACAGGATCCGAGGAAGCGATTCCGAAGTGGTAGTAGACGTCCTCCCGGCCGCCATCGAGAATCCCGTCGAGGAACGCGTGGTTGATGTTCTCGGTCCTCACCGCGGCCTCCCCGACTCTTCGACGGGAGGCAATCTACGTGGTGCCGTGGTGCTGTGTCGGCATTTCCCACCACCGGGCGCACAGCGTGGTGCGGTTGACGGCGCCTTCTGGCCACCGATAGATTTCATGGTTCAACAACCCGCGATCCGCGGGGAGGCGAGGGTGTTCTGATGGCGGTGGCCAAAAACGGCGCGCGGGCCGGAGCGGCGGCGCTCCTGTTCGGCCTCGCGTTGACCGCTTCCCCCACGGTCGCTACCGCCGATGACGGCGACGGCGCGTCGACCACAGCGGGAACCGCCGGGGCCTCGAGCCCGTCCACGGCGGCAGTAGCGGCTCGGGAGTCGACCCCCGGGGCCCGACCCGAGAACCGGGAACGGGCGGGTCCGCCACGGCGGGCGGCCTCGCGCCAGCCCAACCCGAGTACAGCGGAAAGGACCCGGATCGCCTCCGCGGTCAGCACCGAGCTCCGGGCCCGCCCGCCCGAGCGTGCGCCGCAGAACACCCCTGGCACTGCGGACCGCGGGACCATGGCATCGCCGGCCGCCACCGAACCGCCTGACCGGATCAGGCCGCAGCGAACAGCCGGCACCACCAGCCCTCCGACGACGACGCCTACCCCAGAGGCTGCATCGGCGGCGGCAGCGTCCTCGGCCGTCCCGACCAACCGCGTGCCGACCGCCTTGCAAACGGACTTCGTGACGACTTTGGTGACAGCCAACCCGGTGCCCGTGGGTACCGCGCCGATCGGCGTGGTTTCGGCCGAACCCGCGCCGGCCGAACCCGCGGCCGTCACCCCGGCCGTGATGAGTGCCGCGACCGGCACGGCGGCGGTCACGGTCGCCGACCTCTTCACCGGGTTGCTGGCGCCCATCCGGGAGCTCTTCGAAGGTGCGGCACTCCTGGTGCGCCGCACCTTCTTCAACCAGGCCCCCACCCTCAGCCCGGTACAGCTGTCCGGTCAGGGCGAGGGCCCGATCACCGGGACCATCGGCGCAGTGGACCCCGAGGGCGACCCGATCGTCTATAGCATCGCCACCGACCCTCGCTACGGCAGCGTCGTGGTCGACGCTGCCGGCAGCTACACCTACACCCCCGGCCCGGGGTTCACCGGCACCGACTCCTTCATCGCGACCGCCACCGACACCGGTTTCGGAATCAACCTTCTCGACCTGTTCCGGGCCCCCGGCACCACCGGGAATGTGACCGTCAGCCAGGGCGCACTGGCCGATTTGGTGCAGTTCCAATTCGTCTACGGGGACGGCGCGCAATTCTGGTCCACAGCGGCTCGCAGCAGTCTCGAATACGTCGCGACAACCCTGGCGAGCACCCTGGTCGTCACCTCCCCGGTCGTCCTGACCTACACCGTCACCGGGGAGTTCGATCCGTTCTCCTCCACGCTGGCG